>JBGPLR010000432.1:0-3566 GCA_041486545.1 Terriglobia bacterium | reverse complement strand
TGGATCACGTGCGATACGTCTCGTGTGGCGATTACGTTAGCCAAGCAACGTCTGATGGCAGGAATTTACGACTATTATGAGTTGGCGCACCCGGAGGAGGGGATCGGGAGCGGTTTTAGTTACGAGACCGTCCCCCATGTGAAACTCGGTTCCATAGCCAATAATCCAGATCTGCACGAGGGTATGCCGCGCGAGCAGATCGATCATTTGATCGCCAAGTATGCTGACCAGGAAAAACTCTATGACCGGCCTTTCGTCGATAAATCTAGAACTCGTGTATCAGGTCCCTTCACTACGGAGGCGGTACCTGCCCCTACAGTTCGGTCTCTAGAGGACATCGAAGAAGGCGAAAAGCAGCCAGCAGATGTTTCCATCTCCCGCAAAGGCGCAACGCTCCGTCATTCTGAATGGCGCGACGAACTACTGAAGACCGGGCTACGAGGCAAGAGCGGCAACCAAATCAATTTTTCGCGCGTTGAACCGCTTGCGGGTACGCGATGGCTGCATGCCGACGCCGAGACCAAAGGCGTAAAACCAGAGCGAGTCGTCATTTCTTTTGGGCCAGAACACAGTCTGCTGGAACAGCGACAAGTGGAACTGGCGTGGGAAGAAGCGCGGACGCTCATTCCCAGGCCATCAATGATCGTCTTCGCTGCCTTCGAGTTTGATCCCGAAGCCGCGAAAGACATCGACGCGCTGAGCAAAGAAAAAACCGGCATGACGTTCCTGACAGCACAGATGAATGCCGACCTGCTGACAGAAGACCTGAAGAAGAAGCGGGCGAGCAACCAGAGTTTCTGGCTGGTGGGGCGGCCAGATGTTGACTTGCGGCAGATCAAGAGCGGGGATCATAAGGGCAAGTGGCAGCTTGAGGTCAATGGGTTTGATTACTACAACACGCGGACAGGAACTATTGATTCCGGCGACACCTCGAAAATCGCGATGTGGCTACTGGACACGGATTACGACGGACGCAGCCTGTATCCGCGGCAGGTCTTCTTTCCCATGGCGGCGGAGGACGAAGGCTGGGCCAAGTTGGCGCGCAATTTGAAAGCGGAGATTGATCCTGAGCTGATACAGGCGTATCGCGGAATTATTTCTCTACCCTTTGAGCCGGGTGAATACAAAAGGATCGCGGTGAAGGTGATTGATGACAGAGGGATTGAGAGCTTGAAGATTGTTGAGGTGAAGTGATGGCGGGGCAGGCAGGCTCCGCGACCATTGACCAGCTCATCATCTGCTCGCCCTACGACGAGCCGATTGAACACTGGAAGTATGACCGGGAGACGCGGCGATTTTCGCGCGAGCCCGGACGCCGTCCGGCGGGTTATGTGCGGGCTTCAGAAGCTTCCAAATCTTTTGATGATCCGGGTGAGTTTGTTGAGTTGCCGCTGGTAAATCAGATTCGACCGCGCGTAAAAGCATGGCGCGAGGCGGATTATCCGGGAACAACGGGCATTACCAAGCGGCTGCTGAAGCACTGGCAAGACCCGGAGCAGCGGGAGAACAAGCGATTTTTCTTCTGCCAGCTTGAGGCAATTGAGACGCTGATTTGGCTGGCGGAAGCGCCAGACTCAGACCGGGTGGGCATCAAGGTCCCCGGCGATGGCGGCGAGTTCACGCGGCTTTGCAGCAAGATGGCCACCGTCTCGGGCAAAACCATCCTGATGGCCATGCTGATCGCTTGGCAGGTGCTGAATAAAGTCACCTATCCGCAGGACAAGCGGTTTTCCAAAAACATTCTGGTGATTGCTCCGGGACTGACGGTGAGGAAACGGCTTGAGGTGCTGGTTCCGGGAAGCAAGAGCAACTACTACGCGGAGTTTCAGATCATACCGCCGGGGCTGGAAGACAAGTTAAGGCAAGGACAGACGTGCCGGGTCCTGGTGCGCAACTGGCACATGCTGGACTGGAACAGTGAAGAACAGATCAGCAAACGGCGAAGCGTGGATAAACGCGGCGCTCTAAGCGACGAGGCCTACGTGCGCGAGGTGCTGGGCGAGATGGCATCCGCTGAAAATATCCTGGTCATTAACGACGAGGCCCACCACGCATGGCGTGTACCGCCGAAGGTCAAGATTGCGGGAATTTCCAAAGACGAACTGAAGGAAGCCACAAAGTGGGTGGGCGGCCTGGACCGCATTCATAGCGCGCGGGGAATTCTGATGTCCTACGATCTGACGGCCACGCCGTTTGCTCCCACAGGACGCAAAAGCAGCGAAGAGACACTGTTCAAATGGATTATCAGCGATTTCGGGCTGAACGATGCGATTGAATCAGGGCTGGTGAAGACACCGCGTGTGGTGGTTCGGGATGACGGAGAACTAACCAGCAAGTACAAATCGAAGTTCTATCATATTTATAGCGACATAGCCGTCAAGACCAATCTGAACCGCAAGGCGTTACCGCAGGAGCCCTTGCCGGAACTAGTGGATAAGGCGTACTACTTTCTGGGCAAAGACTGGCTCGAAACCACAAAGGTCTGGCAGGAGGCGAACCTAAAGACACCGCCAGTAATGATTACCGTGGCCAACATCACACACACAGCGGCGCGCGTGCAGTACGCGTTTGCCCATAAGAGAATCAAGATTGAAGAGTTGTGTGACCCGGACCGAATCCTGCACATTGATTCCAAAGTGCTAGATGAGGCCGAGGCAAAAGAGGATGTGGGGGAAGTCCAGCTTGCCGGTGCGGTGGACGACGGAGCAGAGGCAGAACAAGACGAAGAGAGCGCAGACGAGAACGGTGTGGCACCGCGCAAGAAACTTTCCAAGAAGGACCGGGCGGAGCTGCTGCGGAGGACGGTGGACACGGTTGGTCGTGAGGGTGAGCCTGGAGCCAATGTCCAGAATGTGATTTCCGTGGGCATGCTGTCAGAAGGATGGGACGCCAAGACAGTGACCCACATCATGGGGCTGCGGGCGTTTACATCGCAGCTTTTGTGCGAGCAAGTGGTAGGACGCGGATTGCGAAGAACTTCCTATGAAGTAGATTCCAAGACGGGGCTGTTTCAGGCGGAGTACGTAAACATCTTTGGTATTCCCTTCACTTTCCTGCCGCATGAGGGAAGCGCCGATGCTCCGCCGCCACCACCTCCAACGGGTAAGACGAGGATCGAACCCGTGTCGGAGCGGCGAAGCCAATATGAGATCGCTTGGCCGAATGTGATTCGAATCGATCACGAATACCGTCCGCAGTTGACTCTGGACACAAGCAAGCTGAGACGACTTGTACTGGATGCTTACCAGACGCCGATGATTGCGGAGCTTGCGCCGATGATTGACGGAAAGCCAGATTTTACCAAGCTAAAAGAGATTCACCTGGAGGAACTGGGGCGCCGGTTCCGGATGCAGCGAATTGTATTTGAAACCGCGAGCGCGGTTTACGACCAGATGTCGCCCACATGGAAGGGCAACCGTGAATATCTGCTGGCCCAACTTGTACGGCTGGTAGAACGATACATTGATGACGGAAGAGTCGTAGTCGATCCGCCGTTGTTCAATCAAGACGACCTGCGCCGCAGAATTGTGCTTACGCTGAATATGAACACGATTGTTCAGCATTTG
>JBGPLR010000431.1:0-3569 GCA_041486545.1 Terriglobia bacterium | reverse complement strand
TCAAAGATCGGCTGGACGGCCGCGTTCTCCTGCATGAAGACGCCGCGAATCTTGCCGCTGCCGTTGTCCACGTTGAAGTAGGCGGAAACCTTGGCCTGCTCCGGCTTCACCGTCACCGGACCGGCATCGCGACGAATCACCGTGGGGTCGCCCTTGCGATCAGGGTCCTTGGACTCCGGACGCGAACCGAAATGCTGCGCCACATACCATTGCGAGCCGAGCAGGCCCTGTTCTTCGCCGCTCCACAGGCCGATGCGGATGGTGCGCCGCGGCTTCACGCCTACGGCCTTCAGGATGCGCATGGCTTCCATCATCACAATGGTGCCAGCTCCGTTGTCAGTGGCGCCGGTGCCGGCGTGCCAGGAGTCCAGATGCGCGCCCAGCATGACCAGTTCGTCTTTTTTGTCGGCGCCGGGGATTTCGGCGATGGTGTTGTTCTGGGTGATGGCGTCATCGTAGAAATTGTTTTTGACGTTGATTTCCAGCTCCACTTCCTTCTTCGCGGCCAGGATGTGCGCGATGCGGTCCCAGTGCTCGGTGGCCATGGTGAGTTGCGGCGTGCCCGAGGTCTGGCCCTGCTTGTACGACCCGCCCTGCTGCACAAACACCGTGCCGCCGTTGATGGCGCCGCGGCTGTGGTCAATCAGGGCCACGGGCTTTTCTTCGTCAAAGAACTTGTTGATCTGGCGCTGGATGCGAGCGCGCTGCTGAAACTCGCGGAAGCGCGCGTCATTGCGGTCGCCGGGAATCTGGTATTGCTCTTCTTCGGTCAGCGTCTTTTCGTTGTAGCGCTGGGATAGAGGCTCGGTGGAGAGCTTGACGTCCGCGTCGTCGCCGATGAGAACGATTTTGCCCGCGAGCTTGCCTTTGTATTTTGCCAGGTCCTGCGGCGAACGAATCACCACGCGGACCACCTGCGCGCGGACGGCGCCGTTGGTGCCCGGCGTCCAAGCCTTGGCGTAAGCCAGCAGAGGAGCGTGGTCGGGCGACACCATGTGCACGCTGGTGAACTCGTTGGCCCAGCCCACGCCGAACGGGGTCCAGGCTTCCAGGTGCGCGTTGGACATGCCCAGCTCTTCCAGCTTGGCGCGCGTCCAGTCATTGGCTTTGCGCATGTTGGGCGAACCGGTCAGGCGCGGACCGATCTGTTCCATCAGGCCGCTGGCCAGTTCCATGATCTTGGAGTTGCGGAAGCCTTCATAACGGATCTTGTTGATCATGTCCAGGTCGGCTTTTTCGGTTTGGGCGAAGGCACTGCTCAGAGAGAATGCGCAGAAGAGCGCAAGAACCAAGGCGGAAAGCCGCCGGGACGTTGTCATAGGTACTCCTTTTCTGTCGCGCAGATGAGGGGAGAGAAGTCTAAATGGAGTGGTAAGGCGGGTCAAATAGTGGGTGGGATAGCTATACGAACGGGAAAACCGCTGCACCTGGGGGCCGCTAGGCAGGGGTGGCGGAGCCGGAGTGGTGTTGACGCCGGTGTTTTAGTCCAGACAAGTATGCCTTAAACTCTTAACCGTAAATGAGGGGCGACAAGCGAAAATGGCAATAATTCTCGTCGTGGTGATAGTCGGGGTTTTTCTGTTGGTGGTACAGGCGGCAGAGAAACGAAAAAGCCAATCCAAACAGGTTGCCCTTACAGCGGTAAGGCACGTTCCGGCGTTTCTGCGAACCAGGACCGAGATGGCCCCTTGGTTCGAAATGGACGACTTGTACAGGCGAATGCGCGTTGACTTGAAGTGCACGCGATGCGAATTGGATAGGATTTTCGTGTGCAACGCTACCACTGAAACTGAATTCGTGGACCTTCATTATGCGAAAGGAAAGATAAGGATTTTACGAGGCGACCAAGTACTCTTCGACGGCGACGCGCTGAGTCTAATGAGCTACCCGGAAGAAACGTATTTTGTGAAACTTAACGAGCCGGGGCCGCCACCGCCCGAAGGAACTTATGCCCACGGGCTTTACGTAGAGTGTATGCGGGAATCAAAGCAAAAGAGCTAAGGCTGCAAATCGCGCAATCAATAGCGATTGTTTCAAGATATTCGCACACTGGTTATTCTTCGGTCGACCCCCCGTGGCCCTTGGCAGGGGCGGTAGCGCAATGACAAGGAGCCGCGTCGCCCACACAAAAATTCTGTTGATTTAGGGTCATACGTCTTTACGATGTGTGGGGGAGGACGACGTGACTGAGACTTTTCCCCAGCTATTTATTATTGAATCCCTTAACTTCGAGAACGAGCAAGATGGTCATCTTGAGGGTGGAATCTTGCGAGATATTCTGCGGCTCAGCAATAGGAGTGCAGATTACATGTACATCCGTACTGTTCGCGAACTGGAAGTCGCTCTCGAACATTTTCAAGATTCCAATAAGCGATATCTCCATTTGTCGTGCCATGGAAATGATCATACTGTCGCGTTGACTCTCGATAGTCTCGGCTTTAAGGAATTTGGGGATCTGGTTAAACCGTTTGTTTGCAAGCGGCGGCTTTTTGTCTCTGCTTGTGAGGTCGTGAATTCCGAATTCGCTGCTGCCGTTCTTCCTGGCTCGGACTGTTATTCGCTTGTCGGTAGTAGAAACAAAATCTCGTTCGGCGATGCAGCGATGATGTGGGCATCTTTTTATCACTTGATGCTGCGTGATCCCGATCAAGAAGAAATAAAGGGTGGCAAAATTCGATGGGGACTAAGAAGACTCAAGGCAGCATTCGGAGTTGAATTTGATTATTTTAAACCGACAGGTAATGTCCAAGGGTATGAGAAGGTAGATATTGAAGTACGTTAGGGGTGCTGGGTGCCGATTCAGTGTTCCTCGCGCGGTTCGGTCCACTAAACAAGTGTCAAGGGCACCACTTTGCGCTTGCGAAATAGTGCTAGAGAATGATTGCACCAATTGGCGGAAACTGTTTAACCCATCGTCGAATGTTGTGCCTAAGCTGACTGCCACCAGGCGTCCTCTTTTTCGAATCATTGAACAGGGCTTCGGTCACTCTTTCAATATCTTCCACAAAATCTTCAGCTACAAAGATCACTGCGTCTATTTTTGGCTTCCGGCGGTTATCAACGAAATGGCTGAGATGGGCTTTCCCTTCTAACCTGTGCGCGAGGACAATTGACCTGTGCCGTCCCCCTTGGGATTGACCTCGCGAGTCGGCGAAAAGGCTGAAGCTGTGCACTATTCCACATCGGAGCACGTGATACATCTGATCAGCTAAATCAAGCTTCCCCGAGCGATATTTAAAAGTTTTGTAATGCGGACATATCTGGAAGAAAAACGTCTTCAAAAATTCTTTGTAATCCTTCGCCGTGGTTCCCCTCCCCAGCCTCATTTTTGCGAGGTATTCAATGAAGGACGAAGCGTTCAGAAATACCCACGGATCCCCGCGGGCCGCAATTTGCTTAAGCTCCTGGATTCTGTTCTTGAAGTATTGTTCAATTTCGTTGTCGGTCATGGATGAGCTAGGCCTTCCATCCTTTTCGCACTGTTTGCGAACGGGTGGGATTCGATAACGCTCCGAATGCTTCTTCAGGAATAGAGATCACGCTATTTAAAGTACGCCGGGACTGCCACC
>JBGPLR010000430.1:0-3572 GCA_041486545.1 Terriglobia bacterium | reverse complement strand
TGCGGCTGCGCAAGCGGCGCAACGATCGGACGGTGTCGCTGGACGAGGATGTGGAGACGGAAGAAGGCTCAATGCCCCGCGAGGTGGCGGACTGGAGCCCCAACCCGGAGCAGTTGTACGGGCAGTCTGAATTGGGCGATATATTAAAGAAGACCATCCAGGGCCTTCCCCCTGGCTTCCGGACGGTTTTCGTACTGCGTGACGTTGAAGGGCTCTCTACGGAGGAAACAGCAGAGATGCTGGGACTGAGCATACCGGCGGTGAAATCGCGACTATTGCGCGCCCGGTTGCAGCTGCGAGAGCGTTTGAACAGGTTTTTTAAGTCCAGAAAAGGCGGGGGGGACGAAGTCCAGTGAAATGCAACGATTTCCTGAAAGAACTAACTGACTACCTGGACGGCACCCTCAGCGAGGGGCTCAAGGCCGAATTGGACGAGCATCTCCATTGGTGCCGCGAATGCCACGTAGTCATGAATACCACCAAAAAGACCATTGAAATCTACCGCGACAACCAGATTTACGAGCTTCCCGAAGACCTCCGGACCCGCCTCCATCAAGCCATTATGACGAAGTGCCGCAGCAGTAAACCAACCAAGAAGACCACCTGACACAAGACGCGTATTTATATTTTTCAATAACTTACAGCTATTATTATGTAATAATTACCTTCTTTGCGGATGGTATCTCCGTTTTTCTGCCCTTTCTTTCCGAAACCTTTCCTGCTCAGAACGACTCTAAGTAGACAGAACGAAGGGTCACAATTTCGGTGTGCTAAAGGCCATGTCCCATGGTACACTGACCTTGTTGACGGCAAGTTCTTTCACACGGCTTTCAGCTTCCAGGAGCCCCCAAACGGGGCTAGGCAGGATAGGTGACATTATGGCGAGTCTGCTCGATTTGTTGTTTGGATGCCATCACAAGAACTTCAGCTTCCCTTTGACCCAAAGGCGGGGCCAGCGGTCGCAGGCGTCTTCCGTGACGGGTACGTATGTGGTATGCCTCGATTGTGGCAAAGAGTTCGCTTATGACTGGCATGAAATGAAGGTGGTTGAGGGTCAGCCAGCACGGCAGTATGAGCCCATGGGGGCCAGCACGGCCGAGTCCTACGCCGGAAAGTAAGTCCTGGGCGGTGAACCCGCCCGGGTAGCACCCCATGGAAAAGGCGCTGGTTGGGACTGGGATAGCGCACTTTTTCGCGGATTGCATTTAAATGCACTGGATGTGCTGTTTCATTCTCCTGTTCCCCCCGAAGTCGTAAATCATTCAGCGTAGAGCCCGGTATTCCTTTCTCTATCGCATTCGGGTATGCAAGAAAAACACTGCTCGTTCTTCCCTCTTTGTGGCATGATTAGTCCGGAAATCTTCCGGAGAGAAAATGCAAGCTCCTCAGGGCGAAGGAAAGGGTCCCAAGGGCCCTGGATTCTTCAGACGGCAACTCAACTCGTTGAATGCCGGGTTAATAGGATCTACCTGCCGCCAATGCTGCTCTTTTGTGGGCGCCAGCGCCCGGCCTGAACTGCTGGACTGTGTAGAAAAAATCCACCGCTGCGTGACCCAAGGCCGGCTCGGTCCCCTGCGCGGCGCCGCCCCAGCATAGCCGCTCCCAACCCCTCTAGAAAGTTCGCCCAGCTGTGTTCCGGCCACCGGTGGGATTCGTCGCGCACAATGCAAGCGCGCGTGTACCTGGGGACGTCCTGAAACAGTTCAGGCGACCCCATAAGAGCCGCCTGCTGTTGTTTGAATCACTGGAGAATTGTGATCAGTTGTCGCGCCTTTTCAGCGTGGGACGATCGTCATCCTTCTTGTCGCCGTCCTTGCCCGCAGGGCCGTTGCCGGCGGTGCGCCGCAGCGTGGGCTTGTTGGTGTTCTGGTCGTCAATCTTGCGGCGATTCTCAATGGCAGCCAGACGGGCCTTAATGTCATTGAATTCTGACGTGGTTTCAATGTACTGGTCCTTGTCCGGCAGGATGGTGGCAATCTCTTCCTGCGTCCTCTGGATGCGGTCCGGAGTCTGCGGATGCGTGGCGAAGGCCTTGGCCAGCGTGCCTGGCTTCTTCTTCTCTTGCGCCTGCACCTTTTCAAAGAAGTTCACAAACTCGTTGGGATCGTAGCCTGCCTTGTACATGTACTGCACACCCAGGTGGTCAGCTTCAGCTTCAAATCCACGGTTGAAGGCGAGGAAAGTCAGCGGCAGACCGATGCCGGCGACTTCGCGAGCAGCGTAGCCAATGCCGCCGCCCACAAAGATCAGCGGGATGGTAAGGATGTTGGCCAACTGGCTGCGCGTGGCGCCGCGCGTGGCATGGCGAGCGCAGACGTGAGCAATCTCATGGGCCATAACGCCAGCCAGTTCCGCTTCATCGTCGGCGGCCAGGATCAAGCCGGAGTTGACGTAGAAAAACCCGCCCGGCAGGGCCATGGCGTTGATTTCATCGGCGTCCACCACCTTGATGGTGAAAGGCACCTTGGCGTCAGAGTTGCGAACCAGATTCTGCCCGATGCGGTTCACGTACTCATTGATCACCGGGTCCTGGATGAGCTTCATGCTCTGCTCAATTTGCATGGCAAACTGCTTGCCGAGCTTGATTTCCGATTCAATCGAGTACCAGTCCAGCCCGCCCATCTTGCGGTTGCCGATGGCGTCAATGTCGTCCTTGCCGCCATCGTGCTTGATCTTTTGCTGGGACTTCTTGGGGATGGGGGCATCCTGGTCCGCATCTGCTGCCGGCTGCGCCTGGTCCTGCGTCGCTGCCGGCTGCGTTTGACCCGCCGGAGCAGGCTGCGCCTGAGTTTGGTCGGGCGTGGTTGGCGCCGGGGCCTTGGGTTCTTGCGCGAACGCAGAGATTGTCAGACTGGCGCCTGCCGCCAAGACCAAGGCGAGCAGTAAGGGACGAAATTTCATAGGTACACTCCTGCCGGTGCGGGTACCGACGCGATCTCAGTGATTTCATTATACTGCCGGGACATCTGTCCACCTACAAGGGTTTTAGCTGTAGACAAATTGGATGGCAGCCGCTGGCCCTTGGGTTATCCGGCAACACGGCACAAACCGTAAAGTTCCGGTAAAAACCGGGCGATCTGGAGCGATTATTTCTGGATTTCCTGTGGTCGCATGCCGCGCCGAAGGGATCCCCGCGCAAAGGTCGCAAGACGAATGATTCTAAAGCCTTTGCAGTTTCCCGCCGGACAGCCGATCAGCCGTGCCAAAAACCAACGATTTAATCGTAATACTCCAGGCCCAGGTGGGTGATGAGCTGTTCCCCTCTTAAATGGCGCAAAGTGTTTTTGAGTTTCATCAACTGGATGAACAGATCGTGTTCGGGATAGAGTCCGGGCGGCGTCATGGGCGACTTGAGATAGAAACTGAGCCATTCCTGGATGCCCAGGCCGCGTAGCGCCTCGCTGCGTTTGGCCAGGTCCAGGAACAGGATCAGATCGAGCACGATGGGCGCGGCCAGGATGGAGTCGCGGCACAGGAAATCAACCTTGATCTGCATGGGATAGTTCAGCCAGCCAAAGATATCAATGTTGTCCCAGCCTTCTTTGTTGTCGCCACGCGGCGGGTAATAGTTG
>JBGPLR010000429.1:0-3577 GCA_041486545.1 Terriglobia bacterium | reverse complement strand
TGAAGGCTATTACATTGAGCCGAACATTCATCACAACGGCAAGCTGGTGCTGGGTGAAAGCATCGGCGATCTGGCCGGCGCCAAGATTGCCTACCTGGCTTTCAAGAAAGCCCAGAAACAGCATCCGGCCCCGGCGATTGACGGCTTCACTCCGGAACAGCAGTTCTTCATCGCCTGGGGCCAGTGGCGCGGCGATGAGATCCGTCCGGAAACGCAGCGGGTCATGATCCAGGGCGATCCCCATCCCATCGCCAAGTATCGCGTGATCGGTCCGGTTTCCAACCTCAGCGAGTTTGCAGAGGCGTTTTCCTGCAAAGCCGGAACGCCCATGGTCCGCCCGCCGGCGGATAGATGCGAAGTCTGGTAGTTTTCCCTGAAAAGCAAAGAGACGCGGCCTGATCCGCGTCTCTTTTTTGCATCACCGCTGAAGTTCTTTCTTACCGCCTCTGGTACGGGCCGTTGTTGTAGCCCTGCTGGTAGCCCTGGACGTAGCCTTCGCGATAGAACGCCTTGTAGTCGTTCTTGTTGCCGAAGCGCCATTCATAGCCGTTGTCGGCGTGCTTGTAGCTTCTGTCGTGCGTCGGGCGGTAACTGTGTCCAGTGCGCCGGTCGTTCAAGCCGTCATTGAAGCCGTCCGAGCGCCCCATGCGCCGCGCCAAATCAGCTACGTAGTTGCGGTCGTGGTCGCGGTAGCGGTCGCGGTCGTCGCGATCGTGATCGCCGTAGCCGCCGTTCCATTCTTCGCGCCACTCGCCGCGAACTTCGCGGAACCCCTTGATGTAGCCTTCGCGATAGGCGCGCAGATCGTCGGCTTCGCGATAGCGGCCGTTGCGCAAATCTGCCTGACGGCCGTGGCGAGCGTCCCAAGCTCCCCGCTTGTAGCCGTCGCGGAAAGCCGCTCGGTCGTCGCCATCCTGATATCGCTGCGCCGGCACAATCGCCTGTGCTCCGGCAAAGGCCACGCTCCCGCTCAACATTGCCGCTCCCAAAAGTATCCCTCGCATGTATCTCATACCGTTCCTCCGAATAGCCGGTTGTTTCAAGCCTGTGTTCAGGCGTTAACGCCTTTCTGACTTCCCTTTGCATACTAGGAACACACGCCCGGCCCGCTCCACTCTGGAAAATTGTAAAGATGAGTTATGGTTGGTAAAGATGCAGCACTGCCCAGCCTACGGCGTGAATTGAAAACGAAGAGCTTAAGAGTTTATGCGTTGCGGTCCGCGGTAAGAAATTTCCCCGGATGGAGTCTATTCAAAGGACGGGTTGTTGATCTCCATCCACACCGTGCCCCCTCCGCGGGACTGACCCGCGGATTCGGCGGAGTGCAAGTCCACGATCGTCCGGTTGCCGCCATTCTTCTTGCTGAGATACATCAGCGCGTCAGCGCGCGCGATGGCCGCCTCCACGGAATCGCCTTTTCGCAGAATGGTGCCGCCGATGGAGGCGGTCACCCAAAGCCCCATCGTGCCTACGCGGACTTCTGAGTGCGCGATCAGCTTGCGGCAACGTTCGCCCACTTCATACGTTGCCGATGGAGTTGCGTCGGCCACGATGACCAGAAACTCTTCTCCGCCCCAGCGGCCCACCAGGTCCTCGGAACGCATGCTCCGCTGTAAAGTCTGGGCCACAGATTTCAACAGATCATCGCCCACACCGTGCCCGTGCTGGTCGTTGACGCGCTTGAACTCGTCAAGATCAATCATTAACATCCCGTACGCTCGCCCGATCTCTTCCACTTCTTGTGCCGCCTGCTACACTTTCAGGTCGGTGTAATGCCGGTTGGGAAGGCCGGTGAGAAAGTCGCGAAACGCCAACTTGGCCAATTCCTGGTTTCTGCGCTCCATGCTCCGGGCCGGCACATCGCTGAAGATCTGGGCCACCCCCAGTACGCGCCCTTGGTCGTCAGTGATGGGGACAACGCGCGCGCTCACCGGCACCCTGTGCCCTTGTTTGTGACGCAGGTAAGCTTCTGATTCGTGACTTTGACCGTCCTTCAGGGCAGCCGTGAACAGGCATCCGTCTTGACAGAGCTTGCAGCCGTTGTCGTCAACATGCGCCAGAAAATTATCACAGCACAGCCGTCCGACGACTTCCTGGGCCGTATAGCCGGTCAGGGCTTCGGCCGCGTGGTTCCAGGAGATGATGCGCCGGTCAGCATCCACCAGATAAACGCCGTCGAAGAGATTCGACAGAAGCACCTGATGAAATGCGGCCAGCACGCTTGGAGTCCCGAACCAGGAAGGAATTACTCTGCGATCTTCATCACTCATACAACCTGCTTGTCTGGGCGCGTTTAAAACTTCATGCAGGGTAGCAAATCACATCTCCGGTGAGATGTGACGGCCATCACGGACTTTCGCCACCCACAAGTACCTGTGCTGTCAGTAATAAAGGTTTCCTAATGAATGAAAAGCTTCCAATTTGCGGCGAGAATGTCTTGCGGGATGAAGGGTTGTTTGCCGAATCATCCTTTAACTTGTGCGCGCCAACTCCAACTCCGTGGCCCTCTGAGTGTATCCGGCAATCTGCCTCCGCGGGCTGGCGGCAAAATGTTCGACGAGCTTCTTGAGATAAACGGGCAGCGGCGTGTATTCCATCCCTAACTCGCGTTTGCTGCGCAGGTTGTCCAGCGATGACATCCACCGGCCGCTGAACGGCGAGCAATCCGGAAGCAATTTCAAGGCGTCCAATTTCTCTCGCGGGGTGCGCGCCAGCTTCAGCGGGCGACCTGCGATCTCCGCCAACATGCTCAAGAATTCTTCCAGAGACACCGTTTCATCCTGCCCGATGTTGTACGCTTGGCCCTTGTGCAGATCACTTTGCGAGGCGAGGCGCAGAATTGCCTGCACGACATCATCGCCGTATACGTGGCGCACGGGCAGACCCGCTTCGTCTGGAACCAGAATCGGGCCGCCGTCCTGCAAGCGCAGAAAGTAGCCATAGATGCGGTCGTAATGGTCGCGTTCGCTATTCACCATCGGCAAGCGCAGGCTGGTGTAAGGAAACTTCCTCTCCCGCCACGCACGCGCGAACACATCCTCCGCCCGGCGCTTGTCGAACCCGTAGAGCCAGTTCGCGTGTTCAGATTCCTGGGCATTCGGCGGTTCGGCCATCACCTCGCCCGGATAATCATCTTCTTTATAGGGTCTCTGCGCGCCGACGCGCACCAGATACACCTGCCCGGTGCTTAAGAAGATGTAACGGCCGGCACGTCCGCTGAGCACGTCCACGGCGGCTTCTGCATCGGCACCGGTGTAGAGAGTTGTATCCACCGCCAAGTCAAAGTCTCTGCCGCCAACCGCCCGGCGAAGCTGTGCCGGATCATTGCGGTCGCCACGCAACCGCTCGATTTCTTTCGGCAGGTCATCCGGCGTCTGGCCGCGATTGAAAACAGCAACTTCGTAACCCTGTTCCAGCAGGGCCAGGACAATGGACGGCCCCAGGTTCCGCGTTCCTCCGATGATCAGCGCGCGCATGTCAGACATTCTAGAGCTCGCCGGACGCCGCTTACTGCAGCATCACGAAGAATTCGTTGTTCCCCGTCCTCAAGTCCTTTCCGTAGGAGAACACCACGGTC
>JBGPLR010000428.1:0-3587 GCA_041486545.1 Terriglobia bacterium | reverse complement strand
TGTTTGCGATGGTGACCTCGTAGATCATGTGCGGCGGACCCCCTCTTCCCGGGCGGTGCGCTTCCAAGGGGTCGCGCCGGAAGAGGACCTGGTGTGATTTGTGCCTGCCCCGTTCGTGCCGCTGCCGTTTGTGCCGTTGGCTGCGGGCGCGGCGGTGGCCGCAAAAATCGCGGCAGCCACGGCGGCGATGTCCGCCAGCTTGCCGGACGCGCCATCGGTCTCCGGCCGCTCGGCGAGTGAGCGATCAAGAAAGCCGGTATCAATGCGCGCCGCGACAAAATCCGCGTGTTCCAGGATGCGCCGGAAGAGCGGCAGATTGGTCTTGATTCCCCCGATAAAATACTCATCCAAAGCGCGGCGCATGCGCGCAATCGCCGTCGCTCGGTCCTCCGCGTGGACGATCAGCTTGGACAGCATGGGATCATAGTCCAGAGGGACGGTCCAGCCTTCATACACGCCGCTGTCTTCGCGCACGCCCGGCCCCGAAGGCCGCTGCAGTCGGGTGATCTTTCCCGGCGAGGGAAAGAAGTTGTTCTCCGGGTCTTCCGCGTAGATGCGGCACTCCAGCGCGTGTCCGCGCAGGCGCACGTCTTCCTGCCGGAACGGCAGCTTCTCTCCAGCGGCAATGCGCAGTTGCAAATGCACCAGGTCCAGGCCGGTAACCAGCTCGGTGACCGGATGTTCCACTTGCAGCCGGGTATTCATTTCCAGGAAGTAGAAATTGCGCTGGGCGTCCAACAGGAACTCCACCGTCCCGGCGTTGGTGTAGCTGGCGGACTTGGCGGCCTGCACGGCAACCTGTCCCATGCGGCGGCGCAAATCTTCGTCCACGATGGCCGACGGCGCTTCTTCAATTACTTTCTGGTGGCGGCGCTGCACCGAACATTCACGCTCACCCAGATAAACCATGTTGCCGTGCTCGTCCCCCAGCACCTGGATCTCAATGTGGCGCGGGTTTTCAATGAACTTCTCCAAATAGACTTCGCCGTCATTGAAGGAGCGCATGGCCTCGCTTTGCGCCGTTTCATAGGACGCCTTGAGCTCCTGCGGCGTCTTCACCAGTCGCATGCCTTTGCCGCCGCCGCCGGCTGCGGCCTTGATCATCACCGGGAAGCCGATCTTCGGCGCCAGCGTCTCGGCTTCCGCCAGAGTCAGGCCCTTGGCTGAGCCGGGAACAAAAGGAACGTTGGCCGACTGCATCGCCTGGCGGGCGCGGGTCTTGGAGCCCATCAGCTCCATGGCGGACGGCGGCGGGCCAATGAACTTTAAGCCGGCTTCTGCGCACGCGCGGGCGAACTGCGAATTCTCTGACAGAAATCCGTAGCCGGGATGAACGGCCTTTGCGCCGCAACGTTTGGCGACTTCAAGAATCTTGGCGGAGTTCAGGTACGATTCGCGGGCGGCGGCCGCGCCAATGGGATAAGCTTCATCGGCCGCGCTGACGTGCAAAGACGCGCGGTCCACGTCAGAGAATACGGCCACGGAAGTGATTCCCATCTCGCGGCAGGCGCGAATCACCCGCAGAGCAATTTCGCCGCGATTCGCTATTAGCACCTTTTTGAACATGGACCATTCTTTCGTGGATCAGCGCTCGCCCGCGCCCGAGTTCTGCGCCGCCACCGTTCTTTGGCAAAGGCCCGATTGTAATTGATTCTTCCCGGCGCGCGAATGTGCGCGCCGTCACAAGGGAAAAACAAAGCCCCTCCCGCAGGAGGGGCGCAATCACAAACGCAAAACTCACTTCGGCGTGGGCGTGGCGTCCAGAATAATTCCGCCTACGTTTTTCTTGGAAGCAGCTTCCGCCTTCTTTTTTCTGGCGTTCATGGCCTTGTCGATCCATTCATTGGCGGTCTTGACGTAGTCCGCGCGGGCCTGAGCATCATCGCAGGTCATGTCATTGGCTTTGCGGCGGTACAGCAGGTTCAGGTACGCCATGGCGCTATCGTAGTCCTGGCGCTTGTCAATGGCGATCTGCAGCATCTTCATGCCTTCTTCCACATTGGCGCCGTCTCTGGCCTTCATCTCATCGCAAAGTTTCTGGTCAGCCTTGCCCTTGAGCTCGTCTTCTACGCGCCGATCAACTTTGGCTTTGACTTCAGCGGCGTCTTTGTAGGTCTGCGACCAGTCAATGAAGCCGACGGAGTAGTACAGGTCCGGATCATTGGCGTCAAGCTCCAGGGCCTTCTTGTAGTAAACGCGCGCATCGTCCCACCGCTTCATGTTCATGTAGAGGTAGGCGATACCCTTGAGGCTGTTGATGTTCTTGGGGTCGTTGCCCAGGACCTTGTTGTATTCGCCAATCGCCTGGTTAGCATTGGCCAGGTTTTCCGGCGAGTCCACGCCGGGAACATACTGCTGGGCGTACGCGGTGGCCAGATACAGCTTGGCTACCTTGAGATCATCATCCAAGCGGACCGCATCCTGAAAGTGGTTGATGGCCTGCTCGTAGTTCGCGCTCTTGTACGACTGGATGCCCTTGTTGAGCTGGTCGCGCGCTTTGAGTTTGTTGCAACCCGCTGTGCTCAACAGCGCGGCTGCGACGGCGATTACCGTCACGAGTCGTGCGCCTCTGTTCATGGTTCTCCTCTCCTTGCCGGAGTCAGGGGAAATTAATTTCGTTATTAAGAGGACAACAACACGGAAGCACGCGTGCGCGCGCCCCGTGCGGAGGAGTTATCCAATCACTGCCCGGACTCGATCTTGGCCGTAACCAGACCGATTTTGTCCACTACCTGAGTACCGTGCGCCGTATCAATTACCTGGGCCACGTACTGAAATTCAATGTCGTCATCGCCCTTCACAAACATGATCCGCTCGGCGCGGGTCTTGAAGATGTCAGTGAGCCGGGCGTTGAGATCATCCCAGGAAACGTCATCCTGGTTGATCTTGAGCTTGGGCTTACCGCCACCCGGGGCTTCCAGCACCTGGACCACCACCGTGCGGTCCGGGGGCGAAGGCGGCGCGTTCGGCGGAGGAGGCTGCGGAACCAGCGCTTCCAACCCTTTGGGCGTCAGCGGCGTAATCACCATGAAAATAATCAGGAGTACCAGGAGAACGTCAATCAGCGGCGTCACGTTGATGTCCGCTGTCTGACCGCCTCCTCCTCCCATTGCCATTGCCATAACTTATGTTCCTCAATATGAAATGCGTTTTGGTTGAACCCGGCCCCGGTTTTCCGGGGAAGCCGCCCACACTTACTGGCGTCTCTGTTCCGTGAGCAGGCCTAAATCGCTCACGCCGGCGGAGCGGACATCATCCACCACGGACACCACTGCCTTGTAGTGGGCCCGCGCGTCGGCTTTCACGTACACGCGCTTGTCGGTGCGGTTGGTCAGACGTTCTTTGATCTTGTTGGTGAGTTCTTCCGGGCCGACCTGGCTGGTGTCCAAGAACAC
Organism: Terriglobia bacterium; assembly: GCA_041486545.1. GTDB lineage: Bacteria > Acidobacteriota > Terriglobia > Terriglobales > Acidobacteriaceae > Angelobacter. The sequence continues at coordinate 192 of JBGPLR010000428.1, read as the reverse complement.
CTTGCCGTCTTTTTGCACGGCCACGATCAAGGCGTCTTCTTTGTCTGCATCCGGCATCTGGATAGGGTTATTGGTCTTGGCCAAGTCAACGCTCTTGCCCCTCTGCAACATGGGCGTGATCACCATGAAGATGATCAGCAGCACCAGCATCACGTCCACCATGGGCGTGACGTTGATGTTGGAGTTGACCTT
>JBGPLR010000427.1:0-3593 GCA_041486545.1 Terriglobia bacterium | reverse complement strand
TTTCTGCCCGGCTTTTTTCTGGTGGCAGCCAGCGGCCCGCTCATTCCTGTCATCCGGCGATCTCCAGTAGCCAGCGCATTTCTGGACGGCGTGGTGGTTGGTTCGCTTGCCCTGATGGGTTATGTGACCTGGCTTCTGGGTAAGACTGCGCTGATCGATCCTCTGACCATCATCCTGGCGATCGGCAGCGCCGTGCTGCTGTTTCGCTTTCGCCTGAATCCGGTCTGGCTGATGGCCGCCGCGGCGATTGCCGGAATCCTGCACGGCGCCTGAGTTCGCCGCAGCGAACCAGAGTTCCAGCCAGGCGTTCCCGAGTTCGTGATGTTTTTATGGCGCTCCGCTTCGCTGCGCGCCAGCCTCCGGCAGTGCGGACTGATTGGCAAACCGGCTCTGACGGCCCGACTTCGCAGGTCGTCGCTCGCAACGCTCGCGCCCTCCTAACCGCTCAAGTCGGGCCCTGACACTTGTCTCGCCTTGTTAAGTGAAACCGGTTTCAACGCAAACTTCCTCAGTGAACTTTCTTGTAACGCTCCCTGGCAACAAAACACTACCCGACAGAGTGCGGTGACCAAAGGCTGCATCAGCCAGTGGTGTATCCATGGGCTGAAAAGCCGTGCAGGCAATGACCTGGGGCGGTACTTGCCTCCTCGGCGGCAGAAAAACGGGCTGGCGAAAGTTCGCCGGCCTGTTTTTTGTTTGCGCGTCGCGCAAACGGCAGGCAGCCAGACGTCGCTGACGATGAGCGGTAGAGTTCTTCTATTGAGAACAGGAGAATCCAGAAACTAGAAGAGGCTGGCGGGGCAAATCGCCAGCCTCCTTTGGTGGAGGAACTGCTTACGCAGTTCAAATCGGGAAGTAGCGGTACCCGTATTGCGGGAGAGATCGTAAGTGGTTCCTGTGCGGGAACGAATCCCCGTCCGGCAACCACGCGTCTGTCCCATCACGGCGACACGTTTTTGGGGGAGGGCTGAAAGTCGCCGATCCAAAAATCGCGCCGTAGTCGCTTAATACCGTTCCCATTGGCCGCGGCAGGAAACCTCACTCCTGAGTGTCAACGATAGCGGGGGTCGCTGACGTGAGGAGTTGTTTGGCCTTCGCCGAAGCGCCCCCAACCACCACACCGGACTTTCCCGACGGTTCGGCTAAAAAGGCTCTCAATAGAAGCTGACTAGCAGCTGAGAGCGCGCACCGAGCATTTCTCTTGGTGGCTACCGGTCACCTGTCGCAAAAGTCCATAAACGATTGAATCTAAAATGCTTTGCCAGGACGCCTTCCCACCTGCGGTCCAAATCTTCTCGCCAGCTACGTTAAACACCCTAACTTAAGGGCGGATTAGGACTTCATTAAAAAATCCAATCTAAACCCAAACTCCACTCCCTTGCGATGGCCGGCAACGCCAAAATTGGAAATGTTGTTCCACAAAAGGGCACGCGTGTAGCGCGCCCTCTCATGGAGTGTTTCTGAATTGCACCCAATCGTTTACCTGGCGCTTCTTACCAAACATGGCAAGCGTTGGCCCGGACCATCGGCTGCCCGGCTTTGCAGCCAAACGCTTTCTGGAACTCCGGCATGTTCTGCACCACGCCGTTCACGCGCCAGCGGCCGGGCGAATGCGGATCAACGCGGACGCCCACCCGCGCCAGTTCCGGCGTAATGTTCTCGCACCACACGCGGGCAAAGCCCAGAAAGTAGCGCTGGTCGGCGGTGTAGCCATCCAGCTTCTTGTTGGGGTCCTGTTTGTTTTCCGCCATCATGGCGTGCAAGGCCATCAGCGCGATGCGCGCGCCGCCATTGTCCGCGGTGTTTTCACCCAGGGTCAGCCTGCCGTTCAGGTGGAGATCGTCCACGGAGACAAAGCTGCTGTACTCGTCGGCCACGCAGCCGGCGCGTTTTTCAAACTCCGTGCTGTCAGCCTCCGTCCACCAATCGCGCAGGTTGCCTTTAGGATCGAACCTGCGGCCTTCGTCGTCAAAGCCGTGCGTGAGTTCGTGGCCAATCACCAGTCCAATGCCGCCAAAGTTCACGGCATCATCCATGGTGCGGTCAAAGAACGGAGGCTGCAGGATGCCGGCAGGGAAGACGATCTCATTGCGTTCGCCGCTGTAATAGGCGTTGACGGTGGGCGGCGTCACGCCCCACTCCAGCTTGTCCACAGGCTTGCCGATTTTCTGGATCTGGCGGTTGGACTCAAACTCCGTGGCGCGTTGCACGTTGGCCAGGAAGTTGTCGCGCGTGACGCTGAGTTTGCTGTAGTCGCGCCATTGGTCGGGATAGCCGATCTTGTTGCGGATGGCCGCCAGCTTGACCAGCGCTTCTTTCTTGGTGGCAGCGGTCATCCACGGCAGATCGGTGATGTCCTGGTGCAAGGCCTTTTCCAGCGCGTCTACCATCTTCAGCATGCGCGCTTTGCCTTCTTTGCCAAAGGTTTCATCCACGTAGGGCTGGCCCAGGGCCTCACCCAGCGCGCTGTCGGTGGCATTGATGCAGCGTTTCCAGCGGGGCGAAAGCTCTTTCTGTCCGGTGAACTGCTGCGTGAACTGGAAATCTTCCTGCACGAAATCATCTGACAGCCAGGACGCCGCGTTGGCCAGCATCTGCCAGGTCAGGTAGGTCTTCCAGGAATCAAGCGGGGTGGACTCAATGATCGCGTTCACCTGCTTGAAGAAATCCGGGTTGGCGACGTTGAGTTCCTTGAAAGCCGGCGCGCCCGCGGCGGCAAAATAGCCGCGCAGATGAAAGTTCGGCGCAGCGGTTTCAATCTCCGCCAGCGTCATTTTGTGGTCAATATTCTTGGGATCGCGGCGCAGCGTGCGGTCCATGGCGGCTTGGGCCAGCTCCGTCTCAATCTTCATGACCGTGTCCGCGCTCTTGGCCGCCTGCTCCGGATTCTGCCCCAGCATTGCGAACATCTTGACCATGTGCGCCAGATACCCTTTGCGGATGGCCACCATGTCCGCGTCATCTTTCAGGTAGTAGTCGCGGTCGGGCAGCGTGATTCCCGACTGGTCAATGTTGGCGATCATCATTTCAGAGTTGTGCAGGTCCGGACCGGAACCGAAACCGAAAATCGGGTTTGGCCCGATCAGCGTTTCATGCGCGATCAACTCCATCATTTGCGCTTTGTCTTTGAGCGCGGCAATGCGGTCCAGCTCCGGCTGCAACGGCTTGTAGCCGGCTTTGTTGGCGGCGGCTTCATCCATGCATGACGCGTAGTAGTCGCCAATCTTTTGCTGGATTGGTGAGCGCTTGGGATCATTGGCGCTGGTCTTGTCCAGAATGGCGTGCAGGACCGCCAGGTTGTACTCAGAGACTTCCGTAAAGCTGATCCATGCGGGATAATCCGACGGGATGGGATTGTTCTTCATCCACTTGGAACAGGCGAACTGGTAGAAGTCGGTGCAGGGATTGAGCGAAGTATCAATGTTGGCGATGTCGAACTTCGGCGCCTTCGCCGCGGACGGCTTGGCTTCAGCTTTTTGGCCGGCCGCTTGGTCCGGCGACGCGGCCGGTTTCTGCGCCGGCGCCGATTGAGACAACAAGGCCGCGGCCGCCAGCAGCACCACGCTGCTCAGCTTCAAGAAGCAATTAGACAT
>JBGPLR010000426.1:0-3610 GCA_041486545.1 Terriglobia bacterium | reverse complement strand
CTCCTACCAGTTTAAGTACACGGTCTCCGATCCATACCACTCGTTCTTCGGCTTCGGCGACCCGCGCCATACCGCCGGTCTGGGCGCCGCCGATCCCGGCCACAACCATGACCTGCTGGTGATTTTCGGCGCCGGCCCTGAAGCCTGGCGCTCCGCCACGCCCAAAGCCAAATTCGTGCTCATCAACGTGCCTTTTGACACCATTGTCATCGGGCGCATGCTGGCGAAAAAGAACAAGCCGCCGATCTTTACCATTCACGCGCAGGAATCGCGCCTGATGGATTCCGTCGTCTTCTATGACGCGAAAAAGAAAAAATGGAAGTGGCAGCCGGGCGACACGCTGGAATAGGGCCGTCGATCTGGTGCTGCAAAGAAATACTGCAGTTTCTCCCGGCGAGCGCCGTTCTAGCAGCAGTGATCAAGAGTTACAACGTGCTCAGGAAGTTTTGCGCAGGTGTTGCTGTGATGGGCCTGTTGGCGGGCGATGCCCCCGCAAGTGGCGGCCGTTTGCCATATCTTGTTGATGAGGCTTACCGGGTCTATGCAGCCGTGTTCGCGGCTGATCTTATCCCAGACCTTCAGTCCAAGGTCGTCCTGATTCGCGATGCAACTCTGCGTGATCAAATTGACGAGAATGGCTGCCCGCCATCAAAAGTCCCACTTGGCGTTCCCAAAGCTGATGAAGATATTTCCGCCATCGCAGAAGACTACGACCGGGAGAATCACCACGAACGAATTCTGCAGTCAAGATTCCTTTTGAACCGGCCTTACAAGCTCATTGCGACTACTGAATTGAAGAAATACTTCCCAAAGAAGAAGGCTCCGGACTGGGACTCGTTTTTGAGACGGTATCCCAGCTCACGCGCTTACTTAACTTTGTCGGCAGTTGGGTTCAACCCCAGTCGAGACGTTGCCCTAGTCAAGGTCAGAGTTGAGTGCGGTATTCTCTGCGGGTCCGTCCAACTCTACCGGCTGCGCAAGATCGACGGCCGTTGGCAACAAGCGAAAATGATCGGTTGCGGTCTGGTCTTTTGAGATCTGACAGCAAGTTCGTTAGCAAGCCGGCATCCGCGTCTGCTTCACTCCCTTACTCTTCCTCCTCACCGCCTGCCTTCGCCTCCGAAGAAGTCGCTCCCGCCGCCGCCGTTCTCCCCGCGTTCAGGTGGTCGTAGTTCAACATGGCGTTGAACACCAGAAAGAAGCTGCCCATGGTTTCATTCCTCCACATGGGATTGTTGGCGAACAGCACCACGTGCCCCTTGCCGTGCGGGACGTCCACCACCGCGGGCTTCTCCGCGATCTCATTGCCGCCGGTAATCATGCCGCTCAGCAACAATTCTTTTTCCGCGGCAAAGCGCAGCACCACGCGCGGCTGCTGGTCTTTGGGAGGAAGCGCGAATCGCGCAAACTCTGCAATATCTTCCGGGACGTAAAGCTCCTGCTCGCGCGGCGTGCGCTTCACCGGCTTTTCCGGCGCCACGTATTTGCGGCCTTGCAGAATGTCCGGCTCGGTTGCCGAGCCGCGTCCGCTGGAGCGGGCCGGACCTCCGGGTTCTGGGCCTCCGCCTCCTCCAGGGCCTGCGCCGATTCCGCCCACGGTGATCACCGGCCCCGCGCGGAAGTATATGTAGAGCTTGTCATCATAGCCGTAGGCGATGGGACTCTTCTTGTCGTCCACGGTGGAAAGCACCACGCTGCCGGGCGCTTGCATGGCGCGCGCGTCGGCCACGTTGACCATCTCCGTCATACCGCCGGCCACAGGCAGCGCAGCGCTGGTCTGCACGGCGATCAGCAGCCCGCCGTCGCTGACAAACCGCTCCAGGTTGGCCAGCCCCTGATAGCCCAGGCCGCCGCGAATGTCGTCCGTGGAATCAAGGCCGGGCGCTGTAAAGTTTGGCGTGTCCGCGGTGTTTTTCCACGGCAGCGGCGCCACGCCCTCGCGCTTGGGCAGGCCGCGCAGCAGGGCGCTCAAGCCCGCTGGGCCGCCACCACCCATCGGCGGCAGGATCAGCACATCGAACTTCTCGCGCAGGTTCTGATTTTCGCGCAGCCACGTGTCAGCGACGTAGGTATAAGGGACCTTCAATTCCTCAAAGGCAATGCGGTACCAGCCGTCATTCTGCGTGTTCTGCCAGTTGTGAACAATGCCCACTCGCGGCGTGGCCAGCAGATGCGTTGCCACACTCAGTTTGGAATCGGTGGCGTGGACTTTCAGACCCAGGTCTGCGCTGGCTTCTGCCAGCACGCTGCACTTGGAGTTGCGAACCACAAAGCTTCCCGCGCGGAATTTCAACCCGTCAACTTCGAAGGGCTCCTCGGCGACGTCCACGTTGACCTTGGGAATGCGGTAGCGCAGGGTGGCCAGCGTGTTATCAGTGTTGTGATTCACCAGGCACGTTGTGCCCTGGCCGTCCAGGCCGGCGCCCGCCTCCACCTTACTGACTTTCTGCATCGCTGCATCGAGCACCGCTGTATCGGTGATGCGTACGGTCTTCACGTTGCGCAGCGCGCCCAGTGTCCAGCCGGTGTCGTCGTAGGAACGCGGATCGCGCGCGCTGTAATACTGCGTGTCCAGCACCATGTCCGCCAGCCGGCTGTAGGGCTGGTCCATGCGGATGATGTAGCTGCCTGCTGGAATGACGGTTTCCGCCGGCTTCCTGTCATCTTTTGTAGAATCTGGCTTCGCCGCATCTTTCGCCGAATCCTTGGCCGCGTCTTTTGCAGTGCCGTTTTTCGCAGCAGCTCCTTTCGGCGCAGCTTTCCCCGAGTCTTTAGGAGTCGCCGGGGCAGCTTTCTCGCCGCGCGCTTCGCCGGTCTTGCCCGGGCTCTCTTTTGAAGCCGCCTCGCGTCCGCTCTCGGCCGCAGGCATGCGGATTTCTTTCTCCGTACGATGCACCTCCACTCCCTGCACCTGCAGCATGTTCAGGAAGCTGGCTTGCTCGGCAGGTCGCGCATCGTCGGACGGAAACGCCCACGCCGCCGGGCCTTCCATGCGGGCCTTGTCCACCGAGCGCTTGCTCTTGAGATAGAAGTTGTTCAGGAACTTGGCGCCATTCGCGGCTACGTTGTTCATGCCGAACAGAATTGCGCTCTGCTGCATGTTGATGTTGTTGCGCGCCGACCATTTCACTTTCGCCAGCGGCGGGTTCGGCCGGTACCACTCGCGGCTGGTGTCCGGCGGACGCAGCGTGCGCACACGCGTGTCCGCGCCGCCGTTGCCGAAGGTTTCGTAAAAGCGGCCAATCGAATTGTGGTTGTTGGCGATGGACAGCAGATAGTTCGGCGCCCAGCCGTCATAGAACCCGTGCGTCCACACGCCGACCACGCCGCGCTTGGTCATCTCTTCAATCTCGTGGTACGCCATCTCCTGCCACTCGCTGATCACAATAGGGTCCAGCCACGCGTTGTACGGCCCGGTGCCGGTCATGATGTAGAGGTACGGCACGGATTCATGCAGATCATGCATCACCGTGGGGTGCCAGTCGAGAAACGTCTTGAGCATGTTGCGCGATAGCGCCAGGCTCACGCCCAGGTTGTCGCGATTGTTGTCATGCGCCACGTAGTGTCCCCACCACACCAGCGGATACGGCGGCTGGTCAGGATGTTTCTT
>JBGPLR010000425.1:0-3615 GCA_041486545.1 Terriglobia bacterium | reverse complement strand
GCCTTTTCCGCCGGCGGCAAAGCTTCTGCTACGGCTGCACCGCGCTGCGTCTCCAGCCAATGCTGCAGCGTGCCCGCCGCGGCGCGACGCTCTTCTTGGCTGCTGGCAACGGCGTAGCGCATGTAGCACTTGGACTCATTCAGCTTCTGGCGCCACCGGCTGCCCTTGGCAAACAGCCGGCTTAACGAGCTAGCCAGGTTTTCTGTTTCGTCCACATCAAACACCGCCAGCACGCGCCGTGGCTGCGTACTTGACGGCTCGGTTATTTCTTCCGCCAGAGCGTAAATGCCGGGCTGGTTCGGAACCAGCAACAGCCCAAAACTGCTTTCGCAGCGAAACCAACGCGACCAGATTATTTCCATGACGTTACTCCCCCAAAAAGCCAATGGGTTCGCTCCGCCGAGGCCAGACGGCGAAAGCTCAGTGTGACTTTCTCCAATGCAGCTTTTTCAGTTGCTCACCGCGATTTGATCACCCAGCGTCACCCCGGCGCTGGTCTTGCGCGTGTTGGCGATCCCCGTTCCATTTTTTTGCGTTCAGTTGTCTTTTCAGAACCGGGAACCGAATACTGCAGTGGATGAAAGTTACTCCCCTATATTGTGCCTGTCAAGCATTAAACACAATATATTGTACATCGTCCTCACATACGCCTCTCGCGACCTAAGTTCCTGTTATTTCCGTGTTTTACCGGGTTTATCTCCGGATTAAGGGGTCGTTCCTCCGCTGATTCATCCCAAAAAGCTGGCTCCGGTAAAACAACTCGGGTTCTCCACCATCTTCACTGCGACGAACACACACATCAGCCCCCACGCGGGGCCGCCTATACAAATCTGGGCTGGGAAATGCCCGGTCGCGGCGTTCCGGGAATGAAGTGGCTAGCGCGCCGCTAATAGCTCGAATCTACTTGGCGGGTCTCTGGGAATCAATGCCCAAGCACGGTGCAAGTCTGTGGATTGTGTGGAAGACTAGGGGACAAATGCCTTATTCCAGCGATTTAGCGGCCTCTTCCAGCCGCTGCAGCGCGCTCTGTCTCTTAAGCTCGGCCAACGTGCCGTTTCCCTGCTCGCTGAACTTGGCGATTTCGCGAATGTTGCGCGCAGCTCCTTTGATGATTTCCCTGGCCACCGGTGACAGGCTGGGATCAAGCAGGATCTCTGCCGCCAGGTCGCCTGCCTGGACATCTTTTTTCTGCTGAACAAGCTCTTTGATCTGCAGGACTTTTTCTTTCATAAGGCACGCGCCTGGAGCGCCCATCATCCGTCGCCATGTTGCGCTTTGTCAAGCAAGCCAGCCGAACTGCGCTCCCTTCAGCGGAGAGTCGGGAGTACAGCCCGCGCTGGCGAATCGGTAATCGTTTCCTGTAACCTCTTGGCCATGCGTATCCCATGCTTGTTCATTTTTCTTGCTGCTTTTTCAGCACTCTCCGGACCTCAGTCGCCTCGCCCGAACTCTACGACTGTCTCCCCTGGCGTCGCGGAGCAACAACTCCTCGCTGCCGACATTGAGTTCTGCAAGCAGACCGCCGCGCGCCGCCTTGACGGTTGGATGGACGCCTTCGCTCCCGACGCCGCCGTCATGCATGACGGCATGACCGTCAACGGAACGCAGGCCCTGCGCCAATACTATGAGCCGGTCTTCGCCAACAAGGAGTTCACTCTCACTTGGACTCCGACCAAGGCTGAAGCTTCCAAAGACGGCACCGTTGGCTACACCTACGGCACCTACGAAGCCAAACGCGGCGACCATGTGTCGCACGGCATGTACCTCACCATCTGGCGCAAGGTCAACGGCAAATGGAAGGTAGTGATGGATACGGGAAGTGCGGCGGCCAAGTGAACAACCATTAGCCATTGGCTTTTGGTCTTTTAGCCGAGCGCAGTTTTTCCATGGCGTGGCTGATTGCTAATTGCTAAGTGCTAATTGCTTCCTGTACCCTCGTGCCCATGAGAATTTCGCTCCGCCTGTTCTGCTTGCTCGTGACAACTGCTGCTTCCGCCCAACACCTGGTCGACCAGAAGACTTTTGACGCTATCGCCACCGAGTATTCCGGCGAAGCCGCGCAAGAAAACACCCGGCGCATTGTCGAATACCACCGCATTCAGGGCAGCCCCATGATGGCCGCCGTGGCCGACCAGGTGGTTTTGCCGCGCCTGAAAGCCATGGGCCTTGAAGCATCCATCGAGCAGTTCCCTTCTGATGGCAAGACGCGCTACGGCACTTACATCTCTCCCATGGGCTGGGACATGCGCTCCGGCGAACTGTGGCTGGAGAATGCAGGATCGGGCAGCCCGAAAGACTTCAAGCCCATCATGCTCTGCCGCTACGCCGACGTGCCCATGTGTGTGTCAACGTACTCCAAAGGCGGTGACTGGTCCGGCGAGCTGGTGGACGTGGGCAGCGGAACCAGCGATGCCAACTATCAGGGTGTGGACAAAGACGTGCGCGGCAAAGTTGCTTTTGCTTCCGGCTACGCCGCCAACGTCGTGCGCCAGGCCGTGCTGAAACACGGAGCTGTGGGCGTGGTCATCTATCCTTCCGCCTTTGACCGTCCCGATCACCCGGAAATGATTCGCTACAACGGCATCTGGCCGCGTGCCGAGGAGCTTGAGAGGACCAGTGGTGGCTTTCAGATTTCGCGCAACCAATATGACATGCTCAAGGCCCTCATGCGCCAGGGACCGGTGCGCGTGCATGGAAAGATTGACGCCACGCTTGGCCCGGGCAAGCTGACCCTGGTCCATGCCTACATTCGCGGGACGGAACATCCGGAGCGCGAAGTGCTCATCACCGGCCACCTCGACCATCCCAAATGGAGCGCCAACGACAACGCCTCCGGCTCCGGGGCCATGATGGAAGCCGTGCGCACGCTGCACACGCTCATTGCCGCGAAGAAAATTCCTGCGCCGCGCATCACCATCCACTTCATGTGGGTGCCGGAGTATTTCGGCACTCTGGCGTACGTCGCTAATCATCCGGAAGCCCGTCGCTGCGATTCACCCTGGGACGATCCTCGAAAAGAAGCCCCTCGAAACGAAGCCCCTCGGAACAAGCCTGACGCCTTCGGCCCGGGCAAGCCTTGCATCGTCGCCAACATTAATATGGACATGGTCGGCGAAGACACCGTCAAAACCAACTCGCGCTTCTATTTCACGCGTACTCCAGACTCTGTCCCCTCATACCTCGATGCGCTCATGTCAGACGTGCTCCAGCAGACCCGTGAAGCTGATCTCTACGCGCAAACCGGCACCCGCAACTACTGGCAGCCGGAAGCCATTCCCTATGCGCAAGGCAGCGACCATGACGTTTTCATGGGCCTGGGAATTCCATCCACCATGTTGGGCCATGATCCTGACTGGACGCACCACACCAGCGAGGACAAAATGGACAAGACCGACGCCAGCGAATTCCGTCGCGTTGGCACGTTTGCCAGCGCAGCGGGATACTGGATTGCGACCGCCGACTCAGCAGGCTGGGACCATCTCAAGCCTGCCGAAGAAGCGCTGCGGATTGCCGAACTTGGCCGCAGAGTTTCAGCCGACGTTGCTACGGGGCCGGAGAAGACCGCCCTTCGCAGAATCCAGAACAACGAATTCGAGTTGCAGGCCCTCGCCAAGG
>JBGPLR010000424.1:0-3619 GCA_041486545.1 Terriglobia bacterium | reverse complement strand
GATGATTTCAAACGCCGGCATGGATTTCTCGCGGACTTCAACTTCAACCTGGCGGTCGTCCAGCTGGCCTTGGCGCAACTGCTGGCGAAGCTTTTCCCGGGTACGGCTGGTGGAATCGCCGTCTTCAGCGGGCAGCGCGAAGCCGACGATGGAAGGGCCGGTTGTCCCAGAATGCGTCGCCGAAGCCGGCGCGGGCGGCGGCCCGGCGGGCAGGAGCAGGTCGAGCAGCTTTTCTTCGGCATGTTCTTCGGCTTTGTCGGCGACTTCTTCCAGTCGTTCTTCGCGAATCATGTCAATGGAGATTTCGACCAGGTCGCGGATCATGGATTCCACGTCGCGGCCCACGTAGCCGACTTCCGTGAATTTGGAGGCTTCAACCTTCAAGAAAGGAGAATTCGCCAGACGGGCCAGGCGGCGCGCGATTTCCGTTTTGCCCACGCCCGTGGGCCCGATCATGATGATGTTCTTGGGCATGATCTCTTCCGCAATGTCCGGCGGAAGCTTTTGCCGGCGCATGCGGTTGCGCAGCGCAATGGCCACGGCGCGCTTGGCGTCATGCTGGCCAATTACATATTTGTCCAGCTCGGCCACAATTTCCTTGGGCGTGAGGTCGTCCAGGGTCATATCGGTTTCGTCGGCCGTGGCTGGTAGGTAAATCGCCATGAGGGTGTGTACTCCTTGAAAAATACCAATAACACAAACAAACGCCGCGTCATCCCGAGCTCCGTAAAGTGAGGACGCGTACTCGTCAGCGTCCGAATAAGAGCGAGGGACCTTGCGTTGTCTTGTTGGAACTAACGAAGCACAAGGTCCCTCGGACCTACTCGCGCGCTGGTGCAATCGCGCGCTCGCTTAACGGTCCTCGGGATGACGTAGTTAACGGGTTCAATACATTTTCTTTTGGCACGGCTGAAGCCGCGCCCTTTCAAATCTTTGGCGAAGCTCATCGCTTGTTAGCCTTAGCCTGCATGGCCACAGCCTTGGCTGCCGCCCGGTCTTTCAAGCGAACCACAAATTTCAATCCGGACCAGACATCGTCAATGGCGCAGACTTTCACGTCCACCAAGCCTGATTTCAGTCCGACTTCGCGAACGATGTTTTCGTTCAGGTCCGTCGGCCGTCCGGACGCTTTCTTGGGCCAGCCGATCCACAACATGCCGTCGGGCAGCAGCGTCTTTGATAACAACGAAAAGTCGCGCTCCAACTCTGCGCGTTTGTCGGTGAAATAAAACACCACCGCGGCCTGGCCGCTGAGCCGTTCGCTGGGCTGAACACCTTCCGGCAGCTTGCCCAGCGCTTTCAGAAACGTTGGCGGATGATTGCGCAGGACTACCCGATGACCCGGCTTGATGCCGATCTTCTGGACCAGCGGCGTTCCTGAATAACCTGCCATCTGCTAGTGCACCGGAGCGGCCGGAGCCGGCTTTTCCGGGACGCCCGGCAACTCTTCCACGGTCACGTTCTCATTGGTATAGATGCATGTACGCCCCGCGATCTTCATGGACTCCTCGGCAATCTTGCGTGCCGGGAGATCGGTGTTGTCCATGAGCGCGCGCGCTGCGGCCAGAGCGTACGGTCCTCCGCTGCCGATGGCGGCCGCGCCGCCGTCCGGCTCAATCACGTCTCCGGCGCCGCTGATCAGGAACGTTACGTTGATGTCAGACACCAGCAGCAGCGCTTCCAGGTGCCGCAAAACCTTGTCGGTGCGCCAGTCCTTGGCCAGCTCAACAGCGGCCCGGCCCAGGTTGCCGTGGTATTGCTCCAGCTTGCCTTCAAACCGCGCGAACAGCGAAAACGCGTCCGCAGTGGAACCGGCAAACCCGGCCAGAATCTTGTCGTTGTACAAGCGGCGGATCTTTTTTGCCGTGTGCTTGATGATGCCTTCGCCCAGGGTGACCTGGCCGTCCGCGGCCATGACCACCTGGCCGCCGCGACGCACACACAACACGGTGGTAGAGCGTATTTTCATTGGAGTTCTTGCGGAGTTTGCTGCTTGTGATAACGGCATGGGGACAATTCATCATTATACAAGGCTTCGCGTGCTTGCCGGCGCGGGGATGGGCGGGCAGCGGGTTGCAAACGCGCGGGGATGGGGAAGTCCCATGGGGCGCGGCAACGTCATGTCGCGCCGCCATTACCAAAGACCAAGAGCAAGGCTTTTTCCCGACTGCTGCCTTCCGCGTAGGCAGTGTGCAATTTTGCACACTCCCTGAGGTTTTCCCGATGTAGAATTTTTTCGACCCACCTGGAGGTGCCAATGGTTCTAAGAAAAGGTATCGTATCAGCCATTCTCGCGGCGTGCTTGATGTTCAGCGGCTTCGCGTTTGCCCAAGACCGCGACCACGATCGCGACCGCGATCGTGACCGGAAATGCGAACAAAGGATTCACAAAGCGGAAAACGAATTGCAGAAAGCCATCCGCAGGCACGGCGAACACAGCCGGCAAGCCGAACTGAGGCGTCATCAACTGGAAGAAGCGCGGGAACGCTGCCATCACCGTGATGGCGATCATGACCGCCACTAGAAACCGGTCCGTCACATAGCCCGTTCGTCCTCCTCACAGCCAGGCTTTTTTGAAGCCTGGCTTTTTTGCTGTTCCAATCTGCAGCGAGCTGCCGGAGACAAGTCAATTCAGCTCAAAGGACACAGTGACGGAAGACGAGATTGTTTTTTGCCCCGCCGCAATCGAGGGTCCGGACGCGCCCTTCGATCTCGAAGGCGCATATTCATAACTTGTATTGCTGAGCACGCCCGAATAACCGTAGTCCGGCACTTCCTCGATGATCTGCGCTTTCCCAATATCCTGGCCCAGCGCCTGCGCCAGTGCCCGGGCTTTCTCGCGCGCGGCTTTCACGGCGAGATCGCGCGCCTGGTCGCGGTACTTCCTTAAGTCGCTGGTCTCGTACTGGATGGAGTCAATGCGATTTCCTCCGGCCTTGACCAGCGACTCCAGCAGAGACTCCAGTTTCGCCAGGTCGCGGACCGTAACTGTGAGAGTTTGCGTTGCAACAAAATAGGCAACCCTCACCTTTTTGACGTAGCTGACTTGCGGCTGAAGTGCCAGAAAAGTTGTCTGGACATCTTTTTCGTCAACTCCATTTTGGCGGGGGCTGGCCAGAATCTTGCGCGCCGCGGCATCTGCAGCCTTCTTCGCCGCCATGGCGCTGGGGTCCTGCTTTTCCACGCCCAGGTCGATCACCACGCGGTCCGGAACCACTTTGACTTCAGCCGTACCCGTCACGCGGACGACGTGTGCGGGTTTGTCGTCGGCCGCGGCCAGGCCAGTTAGCAGACCAGTCAAAAGAAGAACGGGAGCCAGGAATGTAGAAGTCTTCATATTTCCTCCAGAAAATGTTTGAGATCAGAACGGCCTAAACTGCGCTTCTTGCGGCCAATCCAGCGTATCCCATCGCGAGTTGCCGGTTCCAACGCTTTGTCTGTTCTTCTGAGTTTGGTAGATTGCTCTCATGGCCAAGGAAATCCCTATCGGCACGCGCGGCGAAGCCGCGGTTACAGTCAGCCACGAAGACACGCTCAACCATCACGACAAAGATCTGCCGGCAATTTATTCCACGCCGCACATGATCGGCCTGATGGAGTGGGCCGCGGCCAACGCCAT
>JBGPLR010000423.1:0-3622 GCA_041486545.1 Terriglobia bacterium | reverse complement strand
CATTTGCCAGGGAATGAATCTGGGCACCGGCTCCATACCGTCGCCGTTCAGGACGAATGCCGCCCAGTACTTGGGATGGCTCAGTTCCGTCCCCGACTGCAGAAACTCCAGCTTGGTCAGACGCAAGGCTTCCGCCTTGGATTTGTGTTTCTTCAACAGGAAATAATAAAACTGCTTCATAAACTCAGAGGTGGGCCCGTCGGGGACGCGCCACAGCGTGGTCAGTGCCGAGCGTGATCCGGCGGCCAGCAGCGCGCGGCTAAACGCCTGGACGCCTTCACCCGGCACCAGACGCCCGCGTTCCGTATCGCAAGCCGAGAGCGTGGCCAGGTCCACGCCGCGCAGGTCCAGATCATACAGTTCTTTCAAAAACAGATAGTTATTCGGCTGGCCAGGCTGGTCGGGCGAAAAGAGCAGGCGCGAGCGCTCTGGGTTGTCCATGTCAGCCACGGCGTGCGTGCTCACGTGCAGCAGAGCGGCGCGCGAGCGGGTGGAATCAAAGAAACTCGGTTTAACGTCCTCCGGACCCAGGAACAGTTTGGCGCGGCCGGCGCTCATGCCGGCGATGGCGCGAATCTCATCTCCCGAACTGGGAAGGCGTCCGGTCTCGCCGCGCGAGGCGCCCACCAGCGAACTCTCTCCGCTGCCGACCACCGAAGGATCGCCGAAGGCCACCAACTCTCTCTGCCACGGATATCCCAAACCTGCTGATTTCTGTAATGCTCCGCGCAAAAGCAAGAGCGCGCTAGGCAGATACGTTACATCGTGACTCTCCAGCACGGCGCTTCCCTGCGCGGTCGCTACCAGTTCGAACGGAACCATGCTCAAGAAGCCGTCCGGCACAATCAGGAGGTGGGCGTAGCGGACGTCGGACAGCGGGGCGATTCCGCCGGGCAGTAACGCGCTGATTTTCTGAAAATCGCTCTTCCAGTCCGTTCCCAGGTTTTCCGGCATGCTGGAAACCATGGCGGCAAGTTTGTCCACTTCACCGGACGGAAATCTCTTCAGCGCGATTCCGGTGGAGTCTCGCGTCACCCAGACGACCGCCACCGCGTCTTTGCCTTGCCAGAATTCCACCAGAGCGGCGTCGCCCGGCAAACGGCCCTGGATGGAAGCCACGGTGAGCAAGGCCGGCGCAACGTTGCCGCTAAAGAAGCGGTCCTGAAAGACACGCGCCCGGCTGCGTTCCATGAACTCAAACGCTGCTCCGGAGTCATTGCGGTCCAGCAGCAACTGGATGAGGGCGTCATAAACCTCGCGCTTGTCGGCCAGAAAATCAGTCCGCAATCGCGATAACTGCAGCTTGAAACGCAAACTCTCAATGCGCTTGATGGCGTCACGAAACTTCTGCTCGGCCACGTCCGCGCGGCCCTGGCTCAGCGCGATCTGTCCCAGGGCGTAAAGGGCTTTCCATTGTTCTTCCACCGTGTTCAGTTGCTCGGCGGCAGCCAGAGCAGCGTCTAATTCCTTGGACGCCTCCGGGAACCGTGCCAACTGGCGCAGCGCTTCCCCGCGATAGAGCGTTGTTTGCATGACTTCACGCCGGTTCCCTGTCTTCTCTGCCCGCGTCCGCGCACGATCAAACGTCGTGAGGGCCTCCTGCGGCTTGCGCAAGTCCATCACCTCGACAATGCCTCGGTTCTTAAGGACGCCGATTTCGCCATCCGCGTCTTTTTCGCGAGCGTAGGCAAGTTCCGCTTGTTCGTAATTGACCAGGGTGCTGTGGATATCTTCCAAGCGGCGAAATGCCACACCCAGGTTGATGTGCATTTGGGCCACGTCGCGCGGCGAAAGTCCCTGAGCTTTGGATGATTCGAGGATCTCCTGGTAGATTGCGATGGCCCGCCGGTTATTGCCGATACGCTGATACAGAGTGGCCAGGTTGGCCTGCGTGATCTGGCGCCAGAAGGCAGTCCAGGGCTGGCCCGAGCCTTTCTCAACATGCTGCATGGCCGATTCATACGTGCGCAGCGCCTCAGAGTATTTGGCTTCGTAATACTGCACGTTGCCCAGATTGTTGAGGATGAGCACGATAGTTTGCGGGTCGCCGCCCTCGCCCGCCAGCTTCAACGCCAGCTCCAACTCTTCGGCGGCTTCAGGATATTTTCCGGCGTTCAAGGATGCGAACCCGGCATCATTACGGGCTTCAGCTTCGCAATTCTTGTCCTGCAATTTCTGGCAAACTGCCGTGCTCTCCCGCGCCAGGGCCACCGCCTGGTCATAGTCGCCGGCGGAATTGGCGATGTCACTCAGATTGTTCAGGACGGTAGCCAGATCCTGGCTCGGCCCGCGGGAACGAAGCTGCGGCAGAAGGGACTGAAACACTTTCTGCGCCTCGTCCGGCAAATTCGCGACGCGCAACGACTTGGCCTTTTCGATTTGCGCTTTGGCGTCAGACGGAGCATCCTGCGCCGCAGGCGCGGGCAGTCCTGCGGACCAGATCACTGACGCCAATATCAGGAATGCAAGAGGTCTAGGCACGGTCAGGGCAAGTATATTGCACGCGCAACAGGTCAGCTAGCCGAACGGAGGAGTTCAGCGAACGAGGAATTCCAGAATTTCGTGGATCATCGGCAGAACAGCCGGAACAGCGATGGCATAGGCGACCACAGCAAGGGAAACGAAAAGCAGAATCCGTGTGCTCATGCGTCCGCTGTGCGCGGGCCTGGCCGGATTGCCGCCGCCTTCTTCCAGGAGTTCCTGCAAGTGCATGACGCGCGCTTCCAGTGAGCTTCCACATGGAAGCAGATGGGAAGCTGCCAGGCGCCCCACCGGCAACGCAGGCTGGCTGAGTCGCCCTACCTTGACCAGAGCCGAGGACAGGTCCAGCGCCGAGGCGCCCGCGGTCAGAGCAGCCTGATCGGCGGCAACCTCTGATGCCTGGGTCCACGCCGCATCCACTGCGCTGACCATGGTGATGTGCTGCGGCAGCCGCGTGATTCCCAGCAGCAACCGCCGGAGGTTATCAAAAGATCTTACGTGGGCCATTTCATGGGCCAGCGCCGCGGACAACTCCTCCGCCGAGAGCGTTTCCAAAATCTCTTTGGCCACAAACACACGGGGACGCAGAAACCCGGTAACCGCCAGGAGTGAAGCGCGGCCTTCAACCCGGTAGATGGGGAATTGGGTGCCGGAAAGATGAAGCAGCTCGCTATTGGCCAACCACTTGTTCTGCGCTACGCGGGTGGCACGGAGAATAAGCACGCCTCGGACCACCATGGCGATCAGCACCAGCGCGCCAGCCACCGCCAGCGCCGCCAGCCGCAGACTCATGCTTTCACCGGTGGTCGCCGGTTCAAACTCCACAAAGGCCGGCAAAACAAATCCCACCGTCACCAGTGAAGCCAGGGCCAAAGGCAGCATGCGGATGGCAAATAGCAGATCAGCGCTGTGGGCCGGCGCGATGGCCCCTGCCCGGTGGCGGAAAAGTGTCACCACGGGCAGGCAGAGTACAGAAGCGGCGGCCAGCACGATGAACAGGACCGCCAGGCACAGAGCAACCGCCAGCGCGTAAAACATGGGGCTACTCCGGACGGCGCAACGCGCGCCGCTTGGCTTTCACCAGTTGCTCCAGCCGGTCCAGCATCTGCTTGTCACGATCACTCACCGCGTCCACAAAGCT
>JBGPLR010000422.1:0-3624 GCA_041486545.1 Terriglobia bacterium | reverse complement strand
GGGCGCGCACACCGGTTACACCGGAGTTCGCAACAACGGTTGTGAGAGCTGCCATCGGCCGCACGCTCCGCAGGTGGCGCAACGGCTGGTCAAGAACGTGGAAGAAAACGTCTGCTTCCAGTGCCATGACGGCAACGTAACCAACCGCAACGTGAAAGCCGAGTTTGTCGGCAAGACCTACAAGCATCCGGTGCTGCTCACGCCCTCGTCGCATGACGCGGCGGAGGACCCAAACTCTGCTTCGCATCCGCTGCCGGAAACCGCCAGCGGAGCACCGCGCCACTCCGAATGTATGGATTGCCACAATGCGCACCAGTCCACCACCGCATCTGCGCTGCCTCCTCTGGCGAGCGGGGCGCTGGCCGGCGCGAAAGGACAATCGTCCTCCAACGGATTCCTGCCTTCCATCGCCAACGAGTATGAGGTTTGCTTCAAGTGCCATGCGGACAGCGCCAACAAGCCGCAGGCGCTGGACTCGAGCACGGCGGGCATCGGCTACGGACGCAATCCGCAGCGCCAGTTCAATGTGGGCAACCTGAATGCATTGAATACGAGGATCGAATTCACGCAGGGCTTGTCGTACCATCCGGTCACGCGTCCGCGCAATCTCTCCACGGTGGAAGTCCCCAGCCTGCGGCCCAATGTAATCAGTGCCAGCGGCGGCGCCATTACCGGGCGGCCGCTTTCCAGCGGCAGCCAAATTTATTGCACGGATTGCCATAACAATGACAGTGGACGCAATCTTGGCTCGTCCAGCATAGGCCCCAGCGGTCCGCATGGATCAAACCTGCCGCACCTGCTGGAGCGCGCGAACGTTCTGGAACCTGCGCCTGCCGCGCCGGGAAGCGGCGGTGGATTGTCCTACACCCTGTCAAATTACGCGCTGTGCGATAAGTGCCATGACGTGGCCAACAGCGTGCTCGCGGACAGAAGTTTTGGCCGCCATAGCATGCACATCAGGGGAGAGCGCGCGGCTTGCTCCACGTGCCATGATCCACACTCGTCGTCGGCGCCCATGCTGATGAATTTTGACCGGAGCGTGGTTGCGGCCAACAGCCTGGGCGTACTGCAATTTACCCGCATCAGCCCCGGGCACGGTACTTGCTCACTGCGCTGCCACGGAACGGACCACAATAATTTGTCCTATTGAGAAGGCTTTAGAAACGAAAAACGTAATCGGTCGTGTAAATACTGGTTTTGAGAAGTACTAAGAGGCAATCATGAAAAAAGTCATACTCGTCGCCATCGTCATAGTCCTGCTGGCCGCCGTGGCCGTTGGACTGGTCGGCATCGCCGCACCCGCTACAGTTGCTGCAGGCGCGCCACAGCCCGCGTTTACCGCCCGCCTGGAAGCCGGCCTGAAAGCCCGATTCACCAACGGCAAAGCGGAACTGCAGCGCTCTTTTGACAACAAGAAACAGGTCAAGAGCTTCCGCATGAAGACCGTATTGCAGTTGCACCCCGGACGTCCGTTGGAAACTATTGTGGACGTTTCCTGCCCGGACCGCGAGCGCTTTACCACCACCATTGGCGACCGCGCGTTTCACGCTGTGCGCATCGGCAACAAAGCGTACGTTGAGCAACAGGACGGCGCCTGGACCACGCAGGAGACACCAGCCAGCGGTTGGTCGCCCTGCGGCGGCAATCCGGGAGAGCCTGCGCCCTGGGCGGTGATGAATGAAGGCCGCGACCCGGCCACGGTACTGGCCAAAATGGCTGACAGCGCTGAGATTGTTCGCGGTAACTTTGCTGCCACCCCCGCCGGAAATTGCCAGCAGTGGATCGTCAACTTGAACATGCCGGGCGGCGGCGCGCACGGCCAGGGCAACAACGGTCTGCACTACACCGTCTGCATCGATCCCAGAGATCATCTGCCCCGTTCCGTCGTCATGGGCAGCGGTGGCGTGATCACTACTTACTCCGACTGGAACCAACCCATAAAGATTGATGCTCCCGCCAAGTGATCTCCAGCGGAGTCGCTTCCTTTGAGAAGGCCCAAGGGAATTGCGTTCTGCTTGGGTACACGGGGCAAACCTGCCGGTCAGAGAATTGGGGCTCCCTGGCTGAGTTGGCATTCTTTCCGTCGAACCCATGCAACGCTCTTGCAGCTTGCAGGGGGCAGCGCGAAAGACGCGCAAATGCAGCTCGGGCACTCCAAGCTTTCCACTACGCAAGACATCTACACGCTCCCACTCCCCGCGCATCAGCGCGAGGCAGTCGAAAATCTTTCGCGAATGGTGACGAATGGTGACGAGTTGCCGAAAATCGCGGAGGGGCTGCCGGTGCTTACCCAGCAGATTCAATGAGATAATTGGTAGGCACGAGGAGACTCGAACTCCTGACCTCTACCGTGTCAAGGTAGCGCTCTAACCAACTGAGCTACGCGCCTACATCCAGCAGATTTGATTATTTTACCGCAGAGCACGCAGCGGCCGCAGAGAAAAACGTGGCAGAGGAAAATATGGTCAGCGCCTGAGCCTGTTCGGCGCGTCACGGCATTGCTCCGGGCTCCGCAGTTCAAGTATTCTTGGCTTTCCCCCGTCTAAGGGAGGTTTCGCCGTGGCCGACATTTTTCACGACTTTCCCATCAAGGCTTCTCCCGAGAAAATCTTTGAGGCTGTGACCACGACGCGCGGACTGGATGCCTGGTGGACCAAGCGCTCTGCCGGCGAGGCCCGCGAAGGGGCGGAATTTGAGCTGTGGTTCGGTCCGCAGTATGACTGGCGGGCCAAGGTCATCAAGTACGCTCCCAATTCCGCTTTTGAGCTGCAGATGACCCGCGCGGACGCCGATTGGACGGGCACGCGCATCGGATTTCATCTGGAGCCACGCGATGGCAGCACCCTCGTGCAGTTCCATCACACGGGCTGGCCGCAACCAAACCAGCACTGGCGGATTTCAAACTACTGTTGGGCGATGTACTTGCGCATCCTGCGGAGATATCTCGAACACGGCGAGCAAGCGCCGTACGGAAAACGCCTCGACGTTTGAAGGAAGCCGCGCGAAGGAAGCCGCGCAAGGAAATTGCCGTGTGAACAAAAGCCGCATCGGGGAAAGCCGTGTGAATGGCTGTTGTTTGCATGGAAGTTGCGCGAATCAAAGTCCCTGGACTGACATCGTTCCCCGTCGAACAGCGTCCGGCCGGCAATATATCCATCGCCAGGGACTACACGCTACCGATTCACTGGAGACTCGCTGATCCAATGGAAGCCGCGCTCGTAGAGCAGGAAACCCTTCAACTCCACCTTGCGCAGCTTGGCCTGGATTTTCTTGCCGTCCATTTCGCCGCTGAGCGTGATCAGGTCTGGTGAAGGCTGGTCAAAAGCAAACCTGGCTTTCCAACCGGGATCGTTAGTTTTGGTGAATCCAGGCTCTTCTTGGATTGATCCAACTTGACCTTAAAACGTTCGACGGGGCCACCCGCGAGCACGATGCCCACCAGGTTGTAGCGTTCAAAGGTGAATCGCCGCCAGCGCGTCTCATCGGTAAACACCGGCGGACGCACCTGCCCGTCCACGACGAACTCATCCACATTGTAGAAGCCGTAAAGCGCAGGCTTGGGTGCGCCGTCGCCAACCTGTTTGTATTGCTGGTAGCTTTGGTGCAACCAGAAGCCGCCCAGAT
>JBGPLR010000421.1:0-3652 GCA_041486545.1 Terriglobia bacterium | reverse complement strand
GGAAAGCTGCCGAGCACGCCTTACGCGATGCCGAAGAGAAATACCGCACTCTCATTCAAAACATCCCAGACGTTGCTTGGATGCTGGACAATGAAGGCCACATCGTTTATCTGAGTCCCAATGTGGAGAAGCTTTTCGGGCACACCGCGGAGGAATGTTATGCTCGCGGCCCGGGGATTTTGTTCGGCGCCGTTCATCCAGACGACGCCCAGCTGATCATGCGGCATTTCCACGTGTTCCTTGAAAAAGGCGAGCCGTTCGACATGGAATTCCGGGCGCAGCGCAAGGATGGCAAATGGATTTGGCTGCACAACCGCGCCGTTCGGATGTTTGAGAAAAACGGAATGAAGTACGCCAGCGGGCTGATTACGGACATTACCGAGCGGAAAGTAGCCGATGAAACGCTGAAACGCTCTGAGGAACGCTACCGCACCCTGTTCGAGCGCAATCTGGCCGGAGTGTTCCGCTGCTCGCCAACGGGGGATTTTCTGGACTGCAATGACGCCGGGGCCAAGATCCTGGGTTATGACTCGCGCGAGGACTTGATTGGCCGTCCGACGACCGACGTGTTCTTTGATACAGGGGAAAAGGAGGTTTCGGAGAAAAAGATGGCGCAGCAGGGGAGCGTTGCCAACCAGGAGCTGAGCATGCGACGCAAAGATGGCACTCCGGTGTGGGTGATGGCCAATACCAGCTTGATCGAAGGCCAGCACGGCCCCGAAGTAGAAGGAACTTTTCTGGATATTACCGCGCTCAAGCAGGCGGCAGAACAGATGCGAGCGGCCAAGGAAGCTGCCGAAGACGCCAATCGGGCGAAGAGCGATTTTCTGGCCAACATGAGCCATGAGATCCGCACCCCGCTCAACGGCGTCATGGGCATGACTGATCTGGCGCTGGACACGGACCTTAACGCTGAGCAGCGCGACTATCTGCAGACGGTCAAGAGCTCAGCCGATTCGCTGCTCCAGATCATCAACGACATTCTGGATTTCTCCAAGATTGAAGCGCGTAAGCTGAACCTGGAGAGAGTGCCCTTCAACCTGCAAAAGAACATAGACTCGACCCTGAAACCCTTCTTCTTCCGTACCCAGCAAAAGCAACTTAGACTGCTGGTTCACTATGACGCGGACTTGCCCACCGATGTGGTGGGCGATCCCGGACGCTTGCGCCAGGTGCTGGTCAACCTTTTGGGAAACGCCATCAAATTCACGGGACAAGGGGAAGTTGAGCTTAGAGTGAGCGAAGTTTCGCGCAACCAGGCGGACACCACGCTGCAGTTCAGCGTTCGCGACACCGGTATTGGCATTCCCGCGGACAAGCAGCGTGCGGTCTTTGAGGCCTTCGTGCAGGCGGACAATTCTGCTTCAAGGCAGTACGGCGGCACCGGACTGGGCCTGGCCATAGGAACTCAACTTGCCAGGCTCATGGGCGGAAAGATCTGGCTGGAAAGCGAATCAGGAAAAGGCAGCACTTTTTTCTTTACCGCGCGGTTCGGTCTGGCTGCGGCGATCGCTCATACCGATCAGGCCATAGTCAACGTAACCACCCAGCCAACGGGCCAGCTGCGGATTCTTGTGGCTGAAGACAATCCCATCAACGCACATCTGGCCAGACGAGTGCTTGAAAAGCAAGGCCACTCGGTCGTTAACGCTGTCTCCGGCAGGGAAACCCTGCAAAAGTTGAGCGAAGGTGAGTTCGACCTGATCTTGATGGACGTGCAGATGCCCGACCTGGACGGTTTTGAAACCACTCACGCCATTCGCCTGGCGGAGCGAGCGACTGGGGCGCACATGCCGATCGTGGCCATGACTGCGCACGCAATGCAGGGTGACCGCGAACGCTGCCTTTCCGCGGGCATGGACGACTATCTAACCAAACCAATGAACGTGCGCGATTTGCAAGCCTCCCTGGAGCGCATCCAGTCAACGCGCGCTGCGGCGCTGCCGTCCGCCGCAAAATAGGGGATGCTCTCCCTCTGACAATCCCTGATTTGGCATCCAAATGCCAGTTACAAGATGCGCAGGCACGCTCCAATCGCGCGCCCAGGGTTGCCGCGCGAAGCGCCAGCCATGCACAATAGATAGATACCCGATGACGAAGTTCACCGAACAATACGATGTAGTGGTGGTAGGCGCCGGACACGCCGGCTGTGAAGCCGCCATGGCCGCGGCCCGCATGGGCCTGAAGACCGCCTTGTTCACGCTGAACGTGGACTTGATCGCGCAGATGTCGTGCAATCCGGCGGTGGGCGGAATCGCCAAGGGCCACCTGGTGCGCGAGGTGGACGCCCTGGGCGGCATCATGGCGGAAGTCACCGACGCGGTGGGGATCCAGTTCCGGCTGCTGAACACGTCACGCGGGCCAGCCGTGTGGTCGCCGCGCGCGCAGTGCGACAAGCAGCAATATCGCGTGAAAATGCGTGAGGTGCTGGAGAGCCAGACGAACCTGATCGTCAAACAAGCGGAAGTGGCGGAGCTGATTCTGGAAGACGCGGAAACGGAAGGTTCACCGCGGAAGCGCGGAGACGCGGAGAGCGAAGATCAAATCTCACCACGGAGGCACGGAGACACGGAGAAGAATTGGGCTAGCGAAGTGTCGTCGGGGCAGAGTCTGTCGGCGAGGGATGGAGCGCCGCTTGCAGCGGGCGCTGAAGACACTGTCTCGGCCGAAATTGTTGAGCGGTTTGGAGCGAAGCGCAAGCGAGCGACAGGAATAAAGCTGCGCGACGGACGCACCGTAGGCGCGCAGGCGGTGATCATCACCACCGGAACTTTTCTCAACGGGCTGATCCACTGCGGCGAGCAGACGTATCCCGCCGGGCGCAGCGGCGAGCCACCGTCACAACTGCTGGGCGAATCGCTCAAGCTGATGGGCTTGCGCGGATGCCGGCTGAAGACCGGGACGCCGCCGCGTCTGGATGGCCGCAGCATTGACTGGACGCGCTTTGAAACGCAGCCGGGCGATGCCGACCCGACGCCGTTCAGCTTCCGCACCAAAAAAATCACGCAGAAGCAGGTACCGTGCTACATCGCGTTCACCACGGCGGAGACGCATCGCATCATCCGCGAGAACGTGCACCGATCGCCCATGTATTCGGGGCAGATCCAGAGCATTGGTCCGCGATATTGTCCCAGCATCGAAGACAAGATCGTGAAGTTTCCGGACAAGACTACGCACCAGCTCTTTCTGGAGCCGGAAGGCCTGAACACGCATGAGATCTACGTGAACGGCATGAGCACCTCCATGCCGATTGACGTGCAACTGGCGGTGGTCAAGTCCATTCCCGGACTGGAGAACGCCGAGATGCTGCGCCCCGGCTACGCGATTGAGTACGACTCTATTGATCCCACGGAGCTGGAGCGCACGCTGGAAGTCAAGAAGATCAGCCGGCTGTACCTGGCGGGGCAGATCAACGGTACGTCGGGCTATGAGGAAGCCGCGTGCCAGGGCCTGATGGCAGGCATTAATGCGGCGTTGAAGATCAAGGAAGAAGCGCCGCTGGTGCTGGACCGCACGGAAGCCTACACGGCGATTCTGATCGACGACCTGATCAGCAAGGGGACGAACGAGCCGTATCGCATGTTCACCTCGCGTGCGGAGTTTCGTTTGCATCTGCGGATTGACAATGCCGACCGCCGACTGACGCCGCATG
>JBGPLR010000420.1:0-3660 GCA_041486545.1 Terriglobia bacterium | reverse complement strand
TGGATAGAGCGGAGGTTTCCTAAACCTTAGGTCGGGGGTTCGACTCCCTCCAGCCCCACCATGTTTCTCTTTTGGGCCACCCGCCAGCCATCGCCGCCGGCTCTTTACCGGCCCAGCTTCGTTTCCGCGTCGTGCTTGGCGGATTCAGCTCGGGCCTTGCACTGGGCCACCAGCGGCCCGGAAGCTGCGCACTTTTCGTACGCGGCGACGGCGTCTTTGTAGTAGCTGCCCTGCACGTCGGCGTTTCCGAGCAAGTAATAGTCAACCGGGTCGGGGCTCGAAGCGAGTTGCACTGCCTGCGTGAGTTCGGTCTTGGCGTCGTCGTACTTTTGATGGCCGATGTCGATCAGCCCCAAACCGCTGTGGGCCAGTGCGAGTTTGTCATTCTTTGCCTTCTCGAACTCAGCATCGCCCACCGTGGCCGGTTTCGTCATGGTCGGAATGATCTCGATCGTGCGATGCGCATACGCCTCGGCCGTTTGCAATCGCTGCGCGCCGTCCGGGGTAGTCGCCTTCACGCGGCGTGGAATGGCCATTGCCAGGAGCGACAGCACATCCACATTTTCGGGTTCGAGTTGGATCGCTTTGCTCCCCGCGGCGAACATCTTGTCTGTATCCCCCGTTGCAAAATAGGAACTCGTCAAGACTCCGTAAATCCCAGGCAGATAGTGGCTCATCGGGAATTTGGCTGCGAAATCTTCACCAAGCTGGATTCTCGTGGCCGGATCGCCGTTTTGCGCGGCAAGAAATACTTTGTACGCGGCCTCTTCCGCTTTATTGACCTTTACCTTAACGTTGGGTTGCATAACTTCATCTTTTTTCACTACATTTTGTTGCATATCCCGATCCAGGCCGGATTCGCTCCCTAAGCGTGCGTTCTGCGCACTGGAAATGCCCGGTGCCAAGGAAATGGCAACCGCAAAACCCAACACTAACACCGGCCACCTGAATACGTTTGCCGTCATGATATCGGCCTCCTCCACGAATATAATTCTCGGAGCCCGATCGACCGCTCCGAGCGTTTCAACCGGGATTCCCATTTTGACTTCCTAGCCGACTAATAATTTATACGTGACCGCCTCAGTTTGCAACGCCTCAGGGCGGGGGCCCAGGCTCGCTTTTGTTCTCTCCTCTTGACGGGGTCCATCGATGAGATGGATACCCCCCGTTGCAATACACTGGGACGTTAAGAGACGAGGGTGCTCCACGCGTAGAACCGACGCGTGGGGCACCCAACTTCATCTTCTTACTTGGCGCCCGGGCCACCCGTCAGGCGTCTCGAACTGAATTACATAAGCGCCGTTTTCGACGATCAGTTGATATAGAATCCGCGCAAGTACTCAACGCCAAATAAGAGACGAAGCAGTTAAGAATGAGCATAAACATGAGGACACTGGTGGGTCGTGCAGCCCATTGCGCTTGCCTGGCCGCGTGTGCGATATCGATCGGTTGTGTCGCAGGTGTCGTTCCTTTGCCGACGCGTACGAGGGGCGCTACGGGAGAAGAAGCGAAACAACATTTGCGCCCCGATTTTATTCGTCCGGGGCACACAAGCCGGGCTGAAGTGACTGAAAAGCTGGCGTGGGCGGACGCAGGCCTAGGGGCCGACAATTTTTTCCTGGCACGCTGGTCCAAATCCAATTGGGGCACTTTTGAGGCGTTTCTTGATCCGCTTACACAGAGTACGTCGCACCCGGGCGGTGGTGCAGGACAGCGTCACTGGGAAATGTATAACGCGCTTGTAGAGTTCGATGACCAGGGAGTTGTAAAGCAATCTACCGTCTTTGGCGATAGTTCTCTGGTCAAAGAGCTCTCCCTGATAGTCGTAAGGGAGAAACCTGCAGATTTTTCCGAGCCTCAGAAGATCTGGGTTGACCACTATTGGCACAGAACTCTTCATGCAGCGACGATCATTCTCAGCAAGGGCAATTTTGAAGTTCAGGAGAATGGGAACAAGGGACACAATTTTCAGATAGCATCGAAAAAAGTGGTGAGTCTAGAGTCTCAGACGGCTGGCGGCAATGTCGACCTCCAGCGCATGCATGAATTGATTCACTTTGCGGAGAAAACCGAAGCCGGCACGCAAATGTCGGTGCGCATATCCGTGCAAGATTTACTGGTTCTCCTCAAGTTTCTCGCCCAAGACCAGCGATCAGATCTCCGGTGACAAATGCTTCCACGAAACATTTCACAGCACCTTGTCTGTTTGTCTTGTCCCGCGCAGTTGGAAGGAACACCAAACACTCAATCGAATCACTTTTGGCTAGAGTCGGATACCTTCAAATCGGTCTCTAGAACAAGTCCGATCATGGCGCGGCGTCGCCTCACCGGTTCTGCACCAAGCGGCAATTCTGGGCCTACGGCGGTTTGGTTTTGGCCGGACGACGTGATTTGAAGCACTAAGAGGAGTGACCTGAGGCACAGCAATACATTCAATAATTTCTAGAATACAGGCCGGGAGTTGTTGACAGCTATAGCAAGCTAAGGTGAACAAAATGTACTATCTTCGGTTCCTGACAGTCTTTCTTATCCTTACCTCCAGCACCTCCAGCATTCTTGCTGATGAACCAGCGCCAGATTGGTCAAAGAGGACGTTCTCCGCTCCAGCTGACCGGGTCTTTGCTGCTGCCCTCAAGTCTATCGCGGCGCAGCATCACGAGGTGAAGTCCAAGGACGAGGTCAATAGAACGGTTAGCTTCCACGTAGGGGTCACCGCTTGGTCCTGGGGCTACAATATGATTCTGAAGGTGGCATCGGGCGAGAACAACACCAGCAACGTATCCACTGAGATAGCCCGCTCTGGTGGAAAAGCCCTTTCTTGGGGCTCAGGGAAGAAGGAAGTCGAAAAGATCTTTAATGGTATCGAGAAGGAGCTGGCAAAGGCGCCGTCCGTGGAAACGAAGTAATGCGGCGTTGCTCAGTCTATTGGGGACCTCTGCGGTAATTGGCCCATGGCGGGTTCCTACTTCTTCCTCGCTCGCACGGGCGGGTGGCCGATGTTTTCGTTTGCCTCATACGGCAAACCACGACCAGATAGCACCACCTGCATAAATCACCGCTAGGTTACGCTGCTGGCTTTGCGGGTGCCCTAACCTTGACGCTTTTCAAGGGTGGGGCTTTGAGGCAGTCCTGACATTTCCCGACAATCGGGATCGTATTCCATTCGCGGCACACTTCCTGAAAACTTCGTCTCGCGCTAACGCGCTTCCACCACATCGCCTCTCCACCAGCGGGCGGTAAACACGATGACTGCGGCGGCCAGCCAGCCGGCGGCGTACATCGGCTGCGCGCCCCAGTGAAGAATTGCCGAGTGCATCAGTCCGAACCAGGAGAAGACCGCCGCGATCAGGCACCAGATGGCGGCGCGCCCGAAATTGCGGTCGATCAATTCGGTGATCAGGGCCGTGATGACCAGCACGAGGAAGAGGAACCCGTTCCCGAGCCCCTGCAGCGACGACCAATAAATGGACCTGCCGAGCGCGGCCTGGACCTCGGGATTCGCCGCGGAAAGCTTCAGCGCCGGCAACGCGGAACTTACGGCGGAGGTCACCACCGCTCCGGCCGGCAAAACAAATCCTAAAAGCACGCCGTTGATGTACTTGTGGTCCACGCGATGGAGCGTCGCCCGGCCCACACCTATCGAGACATACGCAATCATCG
>JBGPLR010000419.1:0-3661 GCA_041486545.1 Terriglobia bacterium | reverse complement strand
GTCTATCGGGCCGATCTCGAGCGTGCCGCCCGGCTCCTGAATGAAGCGGCGGCGCTGACCGAGAACGCCACGCTCAAGAAATTCCTCGAGACCCGAGCCGCGGCGTTCCTCTCCGACGAGTACACCGAGAGTGACATCGCCTGGATGGACCTCGACGCGCCGCTGGACGTCACCATCGGCCCGTACGAGACCTACAACGACGGCCTCTTCGGCTACAAAGCGGCGTTTGAGGCCTACGTCAACGTACGCGATGACAAGGAGTCAGCGCAGCTCGCCTTCCTGGGCCAGCATCTGCAGGAGATCGAAGACAATCTGCCGGAAGACCCGCAGTATCGCGTGGCCAAGCTGGGAGCGTCGGCGCCGATCCGCGTGGTGAATGAAGTGTTTGCCGCGGGCGATGGGGCGCACGGCGTCCAGACCGCCGCTTACAACCTGCCCAATGACGACAAAGTGGTCCAGCAAAAGGGCGCCAAGCGCGTGATGCTGAAGAACGTCCAGGAAGCGAAGTTCAAGTCCACTCTGGTGCCAATCTCCAAGGTGGTGCTCAAGCCGGCGGCGCAGAAAGACCTGAGCTTTGATTTGTTCTTCATACACATTGTGGCCCACGAACTTACGCACGGGCTGGGCCCGCACCAGATCAAAGTGGGCGGGCGCGACACCAACCCCCGGATGGAGCTGAAAGAACTTTACAGCGCGATTGAAGAAGCCAAGGCGGACGTGACCGGGCTGTTCGCGCTGCAGTACCTGATGTCGCAAGCCGACAAGGGCGCGCTGCAGATGCCAATCGCGCACGGACCGGATGCCGAGCGCCAGTTGTACACCACGTACCTGGCATCGTCATTCCGCACGCTGCGGTTTGGTTTGCAGGACGCGCACGCCAAAGGCATGGCCATTCAGTTCAATTATTTTCTGGACAAGGAAGCGTTCGTCGCCAACGCCGACGGAACGTTCAGCGTGGACCTGGCGAAGATCAAAGAGGCGGTGCGTTCGCTGGACCACGAATTCCTCACGCTGGAAGCCACGGGCGATTACGCCGGCACAAAAAAGATGATGGCCGATTTGATGAATGTCCGCCCGGTGGTGAAGAAAGCGCTGGAGCGGTTGAAGAGTGTGCCCACGGACATTGAACCGATCTTTGTGACCGCCAACGAGATTACAGCGGAGCAACCGCGCACGGCGCCGAATCGAAGTGTGACGCCAAAAGGCGGAAAGAAGTAGAAACGAAGGAAAACTTTTGGTTATCCAGCGGGAGGTTTTGATTTCTTGGGGGCCTGCGTCGCCATGGCTTTGCGCAGGTTCCGCACCAGGAGGCCGATCAACCCTTTGGTGGACTTTTTGCATTTGGAGTTGCCGGTCCAGAGA
The DNA here is from genome assembly GCA_041486545.1 of Terriglobia bacterium. Classification (GTDB taxonomy): domain Bacteria; phylum Acidobacteriota; class Terriglobia; order Terriglobales; family Acidobacteriaceae; genus Angelobacter. The sequence goes on along the minus strand of JBGPLR010000419.1, from coordinate 2,299 downwards.
ATGGCGCCGTCAGAATTGGCGGTAACCTGGATCACCCCGCCGCAAATCTCGGCTTCGGGCAACTCGCGGGCCTGGATCCACAGAGTAATATCGGCGTGCGCGCAGTCTTCCACCACCTGGAACCGGTTCCAGGTCTTAAGTTCCCTTCGGGCTTCGGCCACGTCGGCGTCTGGCGCGCTCCGGACTTTGATGCACATGGTCCTGGCGGAAAGCAGTTGGGCGGGCAAAGACGTTTTCTTCTCCGCCGGTTTTTCGACGGGCGCTGGAGACGGACCCTGGGCGGCGCAAACCGACGCCACCCCCACAAGAATAAGCAGCAAAATTGCCTTCATATGCGACATTTTAACCTTGGAACCGTTTTCGTCAATCATCCGAGTTTCCCGGTGTTGACTTTGGCGGTTGAGCGGTTTTATTATGCGTTTACACGGGAAAGGAGGGCGATCAAAAAAATATGAAAAGTTCTGATTGTAGTGGTAAACGTGAGGTGGCTGAGGCTTAAGGCGTGAGTCTTTAAGTCCTGGCGAGTTGTGGATCGCGTAAGGCCTCCGCGCCTTCAGCCAATCCCAACAGTCAACCGGCGAACCCCGCAGATACTTGCGGGGTTTGCTCTTTTTTAGGCAAATGTATCGGGCCAGCCCCGATTTTTTTATGCCCAACCCGCCAATATCACGGAACACGCGCCGGAACATTGTCATCTTCGGCTCCGTGTCGTTTTTCAACGATACCGCCAGCGAAATGGCGTACTGGATCCTGCCGGCGTTTCTCACGTCGCTCGGCGCTGGCCCGGCCGCGCTGGGGCTGATTGAAGGTGTGGCGGAAAGCGTGGCGGCGCTGGGCAAGCTGTTCTCCGGCTATTTGACGGACGTTGTCCGCCGCCGCAAGCCGCTGGTGGTTTTTGGTTACGTGCTGGCGAACGCCATTAAACCATTGCTGGCCGTAAGCACCCAATGGTGGCAAGTTCTGCTGATCCGCTTTACGGACCGCACGGCCAAAGGCATCCGCGGCACGCCGCGCGATGTGATGGTGGCCGAGTCCGTGGAGGAAAAGAAAGTCGGCAGTGCTTACGGGCTGCTGCAATCGATGGACTCAGCCGGCGCCATCGCCGGACCGCTCATCGCGTGGCTGTTGATGTCGCGGATGGGAGGAATGCGTACTGTCTTCTGGATTGCCGCCATCCCCGGGTTCATCGCCATGCTGCTGGTCTTCTTGGCGCGCGAACCGCAGCACGCCCGCGGTGAAAGAAAGACTTCTGCTCCGCTGTGGCAAGCGGCCCACCTGCCTTTTCGGTTCTATTACGTGCTGGCTGCGGTGTTGATCTTTTCGCTCGGCAACTCCAGCGACATGTTTCTGGTGCTGCGTGCGCAGCAGATCGGTATCCGTCCGGCCCTGGCGCCGTTGCTGGGCCTGACGTTTAACCTGACATATACGCTGGTCTCCTGGCCCGCAGGACGGTTGAGCGATCGCCGTTCCAAACCAATGATCGCTGCGTGCGGCTATCTGGCATTCGCCGCCACGTATTACACGTTCGCCGCGGCGCCCAGCAAGACTGCAGTATGGGCCATCATGGCCGTGTACGGAATGTATTACGCGCTCACCAGCCCGGTGCTGCGCGCCCTTGTGGTGGAAACCGTGGCTCCGGAAGCGCGCGGCCGTGCTTTTGGACTGTTTTACTTCACCACCAGCGTGACCACGCTGCTCTCGAGTGTTGCTACCGGCGAATTATGGAAGCACTACGGCGCTGGGTTGCCATTCTTGCTGTCCGCATCGCTGGCGGTGATTGCTGCTGTGATGTTGCTGGCTGTCAGGAAGGCCCCGCAAGCCGGCGAAGCGCAGGCATAGGGCCGGGCAGACAAGATTCAGGTTTGCTTGTTCCGCCGTTCGAAGATCACGATCAGCATCTGGAAGAACGCCGCGCCGGCCATATCCAGGACCACGTCATGCCAGCTGCCGGTGCGCGAGCGGACAAAGGCCTGATGGAATTCGTCAAGGCTGGCCGCGAGCAACGTCAGCGTGAGCGCCAAGGCGCACCAGCGCGACGTCCAGCGGGCGACCGTGGGGAGCGTGCCGCGCCAAGAGTAGAAGGCAAACACGCTCAACGTTCCATAGCTGCCGAAATGCGCTGCCTTGCGCACCAGAAAGTGAATTTGTACAAAGCGGTGGTGAGAAATGGGTCCGTAGACCGCGTGGATGATCTTCAGCAGGATGCTTCCCGTGTGGTCAGCGGAGAAACTGTCAGTAGAGAAGCCGGCCAGCACGCACAGCCACAGCAGTGTTGGCAGCCACGCCAGTATGCGCGACC
>JBGPLR010000418.1:0-3662 GCA_041486545.1 Terriglobia bacterium | reverse complement strand
GCCACATAGCCGGCGCCGAACCCGTTATCAATGTTGACCACGCTCACGTTGGACGCGCAGGAGTTCAACATCCCCAGCAGCGCCGCAAGGCCGTTGAATGAGGCTCCGTAGCCGATGCTCGTCGGCACGGCGATCACCGGCACGCTCAGCAGTCCGCCCACCACGCTGGGCAGCGCGCCTTCCATCCCCGCGCACACAATCACCACCCGGGCGTGGTCCAGGACATTCTTGTTGGACAGCAAGCGGTGGATGCCGGCGACGCCCACGTCATAAAGGTGCGCGACCTGGTTGCCCATAACTTCCGCCGTAACCAGGGCCTCTTCCGCCACGGGGATGTCGCTGGTTCCCGCGGAAACCACCACGATTGTTCCCTTGCCGTAAACCGTCTTATCGCGATTGAGGACGATAGCTTGCGCCAGCTCGTGATATTCCGCTTTAGAGGTGAGTTTCTTGACGGCGCGAAAATGCTCACGATCAGCCTTGGTGGCCAGCACGTTGCCGCCATGCGCGGCAAGCTTCTTGAAGATCTGCGCAACTTGTTTGGGCGTCTTGCCGCGCGAGAAAATCACTTCCGGCATGCCCGCGCGCAAGAGGCGATGATGGTCCACTTTGGCGAAGCCCAGGTCTTCAAACGGCATGTGACGCAGGCGGGCTACCGCTTCGTCGGGCGAAAGCGCGCCGGCGCGGACCTGGGCAAAGAGTTTCTTGAGAGACTTAGCGTCCATTTGAGCCTGATTCCGAGCGGAGCGAGGAATCCCTATCGCAACATTTTAGGTTAACACTGAAAGCGTTTTCACCGCGGAGGCGCGGAGACGCGGAGGAGATCAGCGCAAAAGGCGCAGTAGGTTTAAGATAAAACAAAATGCCGAATGCATCTTCGACATCCCAGATCCTGACCATCGCCGCCACCGGGGCGAGCGGCGCCATCTTTACCCGCGCGCTGTTGCTGGCAGTGGAGCGAGACGCGCGCATTGCCGCGGTCAACTTCATCGCATCGGACAACGCGCTACGGGTGTTTGCCGAAGAACTCAAAATCAAAGGGCGCGCCAACCTGGCGCAACAGTTGCTCGGCCGGAAGCCGGCCAAGATCCATCAGCAGAATAACGACGACATCGGCGCCAACATCGCCAGCGGATCCTATCCCACGGGCGCCATGGTCATTCTGCCGTGCAGCATGGGGACGCTCGCGGGGATCGCCCACGGCATGGCGGCCAACTTGATCCAGCGCGCGGCCGACGTTTGCCTGAAAGAAAAGCGGGCGCTGGTGCTGTGCGTGCGCGAAACGCCGCTGAACCTGATCCACATCCGCAACATGGCAGTCGCTGCGGAAGCAGGAGCGACGATTTATCCGCTGATCCCCACGTTGTACAACCATCCCAAGAATTTTGAAGCCATGGCGCACCAGTTCGCGTGCCGCGTGCTGGCGTTCATTGGACTGCCGCAGAAAGATGCTTACGTGTGGGGGAAGTGAAGTCCACCACGGAGACAGACAAATGAGAACAACGCGGGGGTTATTCCTTCTGGGATTTCTGTTCTTGGCGCCGTTGGCAGTTCCTGAAGCCAAGCCGCCCAAAGTATTGCGGCAAATATTGCATTGCGCCGGAACGGACAAATTCGGTTTGCTGCAGCCAGTCGCAAAGCCGGACAGCATGCTTCAGGTAGCATGGGCGCACAGAGTACGTTCTGAGCCCTATGTGGATGAATTCTTCATTGTTCTGTACAAGTCGGCGACAGAAGGCGACATCCTGGTTTATTCACGTGAATACGCCAAAGGGAAGGTGGAATTCCATCTCGATAACAATGCCGGGTTTGTGATCACGCCGGATAAGGTCGAACTAATTGATCCTCTGTGGGGCATGTGGACACGCCATAACATCGAGCGCAACGTCAAAAGGGCCATGCAAGGGCCGACATATTCGATCCCGGCCAAGACAATCGTTGGTCCCTTTCGAAATGTTGGCTGCTACTCTTATCCGGATCCTTAGTCTTCTCCGCGTCTCCGCGCCTCCGCGGTGAAGGCCTTCCTGATTACTTCGATTGCCGTTTTCTCCAGCTTGAACTTTTCCAAATCGTCTTCGCGCGCCCACTCCGCGGCGGCAGCGTCGCCCCCGGCCCATAGTTCGCCGCCGGACACGCGGCACAAGAAGTCAATCAACACGTAGTGATAGTGGACGCGGCCTTCAGCGTCGCGGATGATGCGGTCCAGGACTTCCAGCACTTCGCCGGCTTTTACGATGAGTCCGGTTTCTTCCTTGGCCTCGCGCTCAACGGCTTGGCGCAAGGTTTCTCCGGCTTCGACTACGCCTCCGGGCAGCGACCATTCGCCCAGCAGCGGCGGGCGGCCACGCTTGACCAGCAAGACGCGGCGGCTCTCCACGATCACTGCGCCCACGCCGACGACAGGCAGATCGGGATATTCGCGCTTGATCATCTGTTGCGCCCGCGCATCACGGTTCCAGCGAAAAGAACGTGCGTGGCTCCACGCTGGTGAACTTCCACCCACCGGCGGTCTTCTCCGCGGTCAGCGTGAGGCGGGCGCGCTTGCGTGCGGGCATGGAGTTGTTGCGAGGCTCGGCTTCCATCTCCGCATCCACCAGGATGGTTGCCTGTTGCTCTTCGCCGGTGGCTTCGACCAGATTCAAATGCACGCGGATGGCTTCCGTGCGGTTGAACAAGCCGGCAATTTGCTGTTTGAAGTTCGGCCCATTTTCCATTTTGGCCAGATCAAAGGCGGCCAGCATCTTCCTGGGGCTGCGGCCTTCCAGTCCTTCTCGAATCTGGTTAAGGAGTTGCGACGCGCCGCGGGTAATGTCGCCACTGGAGGTTGTGTTTTTGTCTTTGTTCTGTGCAAAAACCGGCAGAGACGCGGTGAAAATCAGAGCCAAGACGAGCAGCGCAGGGGCTAAAGCCCGATTTAAAGCGCGCCTCATACGGCATGGCTGAAGCCGTGCCCTGATACCTGCAGGGGCTGAGGCCGGGAGAAGATGGAACAGTTCAAGGTCGCGCGACAGATGTTGATTGAGAATCATTTCAATTGTGCCGCCCCTCCGGGGCTCTTGATTGTTTCTCCGTCTACCCAGCGCTTACGCGCTGGGCTACCACTATTCCGCGCCTTCGGCGCTTGGAGCACCATGATTCCGCGAGCGTTGCCAAAACAAGCTTGGAGTATTACCCAAGCAGGTCCTTCGCATCTGGAATGCGCTTACCTCTCACGTTCTCCGCCTTCTGGCCCGTAGAACATGACCCAGACCACCAGGTCGCTGGAGAAATCTTCGAAGCGATGGGCTTCACCGGCGGCGGCAAAGAGCACGTCGCCGGGAGTGAACTGAACACGCTGGCCTTCGTTGAAAAACCATCCGCTGCCGGAGACCACAACATAGAGTTCGTCGCGCGTGTGGGGCTCCTGGGTGTCCACGCCGCGGGGAGCGTAGATCTCCACTTGCAGAGTACCGTAGCGAAACATCTGGGCGAACAGGTTCCCTTCCCGGCTGGGAATGGCGTTGAGCGCGTCGCTGAGTTTGAGATGCCTGACCGCCGGATACTCCATGCTCGACTCCTCTATGTATTCCTCTATCTTGCGGCGTGCGTACTGGCGACGCCAGAGCGTATACCGCTAAAAGTCCAGGTTCTTGCCCCACTCGTCGGCGAAGACCGTCCGCGCG
>JBGPLR010000417.1:0-3688 GCA_041486545.1 Terriglobia bacterium | reverse complement strand
TACGTTTTTATTCTTTTACTGCTCATGCCGGCGCTGGCCACTGCGCAACGGTTGCCCCAGGGAGTTGCGCCGCAACACTATAGCCTTACCTTCGCGCCGGACCTGGCCAAAGCCACGTTCAGCGGCGAGGCCACCATCCTGGTCCAAGTGCAGAAGCCAGGGGCCTCCATTACGCTGAACGCCGCGGACCTGGAGTTTCAGGAAGCCGCGATCACGCAAGGGGAGAAGACCCAGCCGGCCCAGGCCAGCTTTGCCTCGGCGAAAGAGCAAGCCACGCTGGCGGTGGCCACGCCGCTGGAGATCGGGCCGGCCAGCATCCACATCAAGTTCACCGGCGTTCTCAATGACAAGCTGCGCGGCCTGTACCTGGCGCGCACGCCACGCCGCAGATACGCGGTTACCCAGTTTGAACCGACCGATGCCCGTCGTGCGTTCCCCGCGTTTGATGAACCGCAGTTGAAAGCCACCTTTGATATCACACTCATCATGGACAAGGGCGATACCGCGATTTCCAACGGGCACATTATTTCGGACGATCCCGGACCCGGCGAAGGCCAGCATACCCTCAAATTCTCCACCACTCGAAAGATGTCCACCTATCTGGTGGCGATCGCCGTGGGCGACTTTGAATGCAACGAAGGCGTCGCTGACAACATCCCGATCCGCGTTTGCGGCACGCCTGACAAGAAACCGCTGGGCACGGCCGCGCTGCGCTACGCCAAAGAGATCCTGAAGTATTACAACCAGTACTATTCCACGCCGTATCCCTTCGGCAAGCTGGACATCGTGGGCGCACCGGATTTTGAAGCCGGGGCGATGGAAAACACCGCGGCGATTTTCTATCGTGAATCCGATCTGTTTATTGACGACCAGAATTCCTCCGTGCTCTCACACCAGAACGTTTTTGAAGTCCTGGCGCATGAGATGGCGCACCAGTGGTTCGGCGACCTGGTGACCATGAAGTGGTGGGACAACATCTGGCTCAACGAAGGCTTTGCCACCTGGATGGAACTCAAACCGTCGCAGACGCTGCATCCGGAATGGAATGCGAACTTAGGCGCGGTCACGGCCACCAACCGGGCGCTCAATCTTGATGCTCTGGAAAACACCCATCCTATCCGGGCCAAAGCGGAAACGCCGGACGAAATTAACCAGTTATTTGATCCCATCTCCTATGAAAAAGGCGGCGCGGTCCTGCGCATGGTGGAACGGTATGTTTCGCCGGAAGTGTTTCGCCGTGGCGTGAACGCGTACCTGCGCAAGTTCGCTTACGGCAACGCGACGGCGGAAGATTTCTGGCAGTCGGTGGCGGAAGCCTCGGGGCGCCCGGTGGACAAGATCATGCCGTCGTTCGTGGAACAGGCCGGAGCGCCGCTGATCACCGTGAAACTCTCCTGCACCACGCCGCCGCCGGAGCCCAAGGTGCGTCGCAGCAAGAAGTCGCGGAGGCAGGTCATCAAGCCGGCCGAACCCAAAACGGAAATTGTCATCGAACAGGAGCGCAACTGGGCCGATCCATCAGCGGGCAAGAGCAACACGGTATGGATGGTCCCGATTTGCGTAAAGACCGGCACCGCCAAACCATTCTGCCAGGTGCTGAGCCAGAAGAAGCAGGTAGTCCCAGCCACCGGCTGCTCACCGTGGGCCTTTGTCAATGCCGGCGCCACTGGATACTACCGGACGGAATATGATGCTGCCGCGATGCAGCAGCTTCTGGCGGTGGCAGGCAGCGGACTTACACCCGCCGAGCGCATGTCTTTGTTGAGCGATGTGACCGCCATGGTTGGCTCCCGGCCGGACAGCATGGCCCGTTATCTGGACCTGGTAACCGCTATGAGCGCGGACACGGTGTCATCTGAAGCGGAAATCTACGTGCCCATGCTCGAGCGCATTCACAGCTATCTGCTTACCGACGCCGATAAGCCCGCGTATCTGGCCTGGGTGCGGTCCACCTTCGGCCCGGTGCTGGCCAAGCTTGGATGGGCGCCTTCCTCGGGTGAGAGCGATGACCGGCGTACCTTGCGCGCGGAGATGATCATAATTCTGGGCGAACTGGGTGAAGATCCGGAAGTGATTCGCCGGGCCACCGAACTCGCGCGCCAGTACGTGAAGAACCCGCGGGCCGTTGATCCCAGCATGGCTGAGGACGTGCTGGTGGTGGCGGCCGTCAACGGAGATGCTGATCTCTTCCAACAGCTTGACACTCTGCGGCGCGATCCAGCGACAACCCCGGAACAGCGCGCCAACGTGGGCCGAGCGCTAGGCAGGTTTTCCGATGCAGGCATCGCGCAGAAGTGGCTGGAGACCATCGTGAAGGATGCGCGCAACCAGGATGCCGCGGGATTCATCGCCCGCGTGCTGTCCCAGGTTCCCGTGCAGAAAGCGGCCTGGGAGTGGGTGAAACAGCATTGGCCGGAAATAGAACCCAAACTGACTTCGGGCAGCGGCAGCGCCATTGTTGGAGCCACGCGCACCTTTTGCGAAGCCCCCCTGCGCGAAGATGCCCGGCAATTCTTCACCGCGCATCCGGTCCAGGCGTCAGAACGCGCGTTCGCCCAGTCGCAGGAAATCAGCAACGGATGCATCAAGTCCCGCGGCAAACTCCAGGCTGACGTGGCCGGCTGGCTGCAACAGCACGGCGCCAACGGCAAAGCCGGGAACCGCTAGCGATCAGGCATGGCGTAAGTGACGGCCACCGGCCCTGAACGCTCGGCGTGGTGGCGCAGCAGGGAAGCGCTGCACTGCGGGCATCGAATGGTGAGCTGTTTGGGCGCGGTCCATGCCAGAACCACACCGGCGCTCAGCGCGTCTTCTTCCACCTCAAAGACTTCGTCATCCGTGGCCCGGCCGGAAAAAAATCCGTAATGCTCCGGCTGCGCCGCTGGACGAACGTTCACGTGCGTGAAAAAGGCCGCTTCTTCGCCGCAGCGGCGCTCCAATACGGTCGCCGTCCATTGTTGGTCTGGGCTAACGGACGAAGAGACCACGCGGTCCGAGCATCGCGGCCGCGCGTGAAAGTACACCGCGCTCAACGCGACGACGGCCACCAGCACGCCGCCGCCAAAGCCCAATCCAAAGCGCCACATTGTGCGGGCAAACGGGTCCATGGGTTTATTCGGCCGCCTGCGCGTGAGCTGGTTGCTTTGCTGCCCGTGAGCGAATGGCGTGCCAGAGATCTGTGCGGCCTGCACCGGTTTTGCAGGAGTAAGGCAGAATCTCACCGATGCCGTGTTCTCGCGCCAGCGAATCCAGCGCGTTCCGCAGCTTGTTAGTGGAAAGCTTGTCCGCCTTGGTGCCGACTACCAGAAAGTCGCGCTGTGTGTGCTGCAGGTAGCTGATGAGCTTGCGGTCGGGCGCTTGCGCCGGAATGTTGGCGTCAATCAGCACCACGCAAAGCCGCAGCGTCTTGCGGTCCTGCAGGTAAGGCTCAATGAACTTGGGCCACTCGGCGGAGATCTCGCGGGAAATCTTGGCGTAGCCGTATCCCGGCAGGTCCACCAGCAACATCTCCGGATGAGGCTGGCCGGCTTTCGAATAAATCCCGATGAAGTTGATGGTGCGCGTACGGCCTGGCGTGGAGCTCACGTGCGCCACCTTCTCCCCCAGCAGGGAATTGATCAGGCTGGATTTGCCGACGTTCGACCGGCCAAGGAAAGCGAACTCCGGCGGGCCTTCCGGGGGGAAGGAG
>JBGPLR010000416.1:0-3700 GCA_041486545.1 Terriglobia bacterium | reverse complement strand
CTGTGTCGAGGTCGTACCGCCTCACTGCACGAGCACAGCCTGCAACCTGTCTGCCCCAGATTCTTTCCCCTGGAGCATACCGCCTCAGAACTTGCACCTTATTCATGCCATCTCTGTGGTTAAATAGTAGTAATGCCCACAGGCTCTGAAATTCGCGAAAAATTCCTTCGTTTCTTTGAAGGCAAAGGCCACAAGCGCGTCCATTCGTCGTCGCTGGTGCCGGTCAACGATCCAACATTGCTGTTCACCAACGCCGGCATGAACCAGTTCAAGGACGTATTCCTCGGCCAGGACAAGCGCGACTACACGCGCGCCACCACGTCACAGAAATGCGTGCGCGCCGGCGGCAAGCACAATGACCTGGAGAACGTGGGCTTCACCAAGCGCCATCAAACGTTCTTTGAGATGCTGGGCAACTTCAGCTTTGGCGACTACTTCAAGCGCGACGCCATCGCCTACGCCTGGGAACTGGTCACGTCGAAGGAGTGGTTCGGCATTGATAAGGACAATCTTTACTGCACCTTCTTTGGCGGCGAGCAGGGCATCCCGCGTGACGACGAAGCCGAAAAGCTCTGGCTGGAAACTGGCGTATCCAAGGACCGCGTCTTCCCCATGGGCATGAAGGACAACTTCTGGGCCATGGGTGATACCGGCCCCTGCGGCCCGTGCAGTGAGATTTACTACGACATGGGCGCGGAAGCCTCTGAGCAAGGGCATAAGGATTGCAAGTTTCCCTGCGACTGCGGCCGCTACGTGGAAATCTGGAACCTGGTCTTCATGCAGTTTGATCGCGACGCTTCCGGCAAGTACAACCCGCTGCCTAAACCCTCGATAGACACCGGCATGGGCCTGGAACGCACTACCGCAGTGCTGCAGAACAAGCTCTCGAATTACGACACGGACCTTTTTCTGCCGCTGATTGCTGCGGCGAAAAAGCTGACACAGGCTGATGCGTCGAGCGGAAATGAGTCCGGCGGACAGCCGCGCGACCGCGTGGCTGCTTCACTGCGGATCATCGCCGACCACGCCCGCGCAACCACCTTTCTGCTCTCTGACGGCGTGCTCCCCGCCAATGACGGCCGCGGCTACGTGCTGCGCAAGATCCTGCGCCGAGGCATCCGCCACGGCCGCCTGCTGGGCACCAACAAGCCGTTCATGTTTCAAATGGTGTACGCCGTCCGCGACCTGATGAAAGACGCCTACCCCGAACTGGCGGAGACCGCCGATCGCGTGTCCAAGATCGTTCACGAAGAAGAACGCCGCTTCGCCCACACGCTGGACGCCGGACTGGCCCGTCTGGAAGCTGATCTTCAGGCCGTCCGCAAGGGCATGGCGGATTCGCAGCGCATTGCTGGTCAAGCCAACCAGGGCGAACAAGACCCCATGAGCGATTCCGGCGTGGGACGCGCCAGCCTGGCACAAGCCAAGTATCAGGCGGAAAAAGGCATGCGCTATCGCGGCGACCATGCCTTCAAGCTTTATGACACGTTCGGCCTGCCGCTGGATTTCATTGTGGACATCTGCCGCGACGCGGGCATTGACTTTGACATGGAAGGCTTTGAGCGCGCCATGGAAGCCCAGCGCGACCGCGCCCGCGCATCATGGAAGGGCGGCGCCAAGCAAAGCGCTGCGCCGGTTTATCGCGACCTGGGCAAAACGGTGTTTGACGGCTATCGCCAAACGGAGTCCAAAAACTGCACCGTGCTGGCCATCGTCAAGAGCGCCGGCGATCAAGGCGCCGCGACGCAGGGCGTGCCCATGCTGAATCCTGGCGAAGAAGGCGAGATCGTGCTGGACCACACGCCGTTCTATGCCGATTCCGGCGGCCAGGTGGGCGACATTGGCGTGTTTTACAACACCGAGCGCAACGCGGTGCTGGCGGACGTCAACGGCTGTACCATGCCGGTGCAGGGCGTGCGCGCACACAAGGTCAAAGCCCGCGCGCAAATTCAAGTGGGAATGAAAGTGGATGCGGTGGTCCACGCGGAAGTTCGCGAATCCACCATGCGCAACCATACCGCAACGCACCTGCTGCACGCCGGGCTGCGTGAAATCCTGGGCAAGCATGTGAAGCAGGCGGGATCGCTGGTGGACCCTGGCCACCTGCGCTTTGATTTTTCCCACTTCACCGGCGTGGGCGACGAAGAGCTGCAGGATATCGAAGACCTGATCAACAAAGAAGTGCTGCGCAACACGAAAGTGCAGACCATCGAAGACGTGCCCATTGACGTGGCCATCCAGGAATACAAGGCCATGGCGCTGTTCGGCGAGAAGTACGGAGAAAAAGTTCGGGTAATCAAGATCGGCGACTTCTCCACCGAACTCTGCGGCGGCACGCACACCGCGGCCACGGGCGAAATCGGACTGATCAAGATCCTGAGCGAAGGCAGCGTTTCTTCGGGTGTGCGGCGTGTAGAGGCTGTTACTGGAGAAGGATCTCTTATGCACTTCCGCAAGGACCATGCGCTGGAGAATATCGTCGCCACCATGGTTCCGAATGCCCAGAAAGCCGATTCGCCCGCCGACGCTCTGCGCACCGAGCTCGACCGCAAAGAAGCCGAGATCAAAAAGCTGCAAAAAGAACTGGAGCAGATGCGGATGAAGTCCGCTTCGTCAGGCATCGCTTCGATTGAAGACAAAGTGCGCGAGGTGAAGGGCGTGAAAGTCCTGGTCCACCGCGCCGACAACCTGGACCGCGGTCAGATGCGCACGCTGGTGGATAACCTGCGCAACAAGCTCGGTTCCGGCGTGGTCGTGCTGGGCTCTGCCCAAGAAGACGGCAAAGTTGCGCTCATCGTCGGCGTCACTGCCGATCTCACCGGCAAGATCCAGGCCGGCAAAGTCATCAAGCCGGTGGCGGAGAAGGTCGGCGGCTCCGGCGGCGGACGCCCCGACATGGCCGAAGCCGGCGGCAAAGATCCTGGTCAGCTCGATGCGGCGCTTAAAGAGGCGTATGCTGCGGTGGAAGCGCTGTTGAAATAGACCACGAAAGCAAGGGTCTACGAAAAACTTAAAGCCTTGTCATCCTGAGCGAAGCGACGCTGCGCAGCGTGGCGTCGCGTAGTCGAAGGACCCCGAGGATTCACCCCCGACCATGCTGCTTCAGTGCGTTCTCACCATGCACGCCGGTTCGAACCATAAGGCGACCGTACAAAGACATTGGGAGAAGACCCGAACTGCGATACTGCTCTCCGATCATGTGGTGTGAGGCCGAGGAATCTGCTCCGCGGATCTCTTGGACCGCCACATCGGTATGCCTTTCGTGCAGCGGAGCCGATCCCTCACCTTCGCACCCAAGAGTCTGCTCGCTCCATAGACTTCCACGGTGCTCGTTCGGGACGGCAAATCGGGGAGTGGGAAGTTGGCTCTGGGAATCCGATGTTGGCGAGCATGAGAACCCCTTACCTTGCCGCCACCATCCCCCATCCGTAGTAAAGCGACGCCAACACCAGGTCCGCCAGGGCCAGCGCGTAGAAGACGAGTCTCACTCTCTTGATCATAGGCATACGCGGGAGAACGCGGGCCTCAACCGGCCTTGCGCAAAAACTTGCTGAAGTTTTGTAAAATCCAGCGGCACAAACGCCCGCCACCGCGGACCGAGCGCAATTTTCAGCCCGATTCAGGCTTTTGCCTGAGGATTAAGCGTTTCATTGGGTTTTCTCAGGTGTTCACCCCCTAGATTCACCCTCTTTTGCCGCAT
>JBGPLR010000415.1:0-3715 GCA_041486545.1 Terriglobia bacterium | reverse complement strand
GTGTCCCGCCGGAACTCCGGAGCGACCTCCAACACAACATGGTATTGATTGAGTTGGGTGAACATCGTGGATACCAGCCGCTGACCAAAAGCGTCATAAAGCGTGTTGTCGATCGCCTGCGTGGTCAGTCCCAGGCGCGAGGCGGTATCCCGATCGACGACCAGATTGGCCTGCAACCCGCCGTTCTGCTGATCGGTGGCCACGCCGAGGAGCTGGGGGAAAGATTCCAGCTTCTGAACCAATTGGGGCACCCAGGTCGCTAGAACCGTACCGTCCGCACATTCCAGGGTGTACTGAAACTGCGTACGGCTTACCCGATCCTCCACGCTGAGATCTTGCACGGCCTGCATATACAGTGAGATTCCTGAGACGCTCGCAACTCTGTCCTGCAGACGGCGGATGATTTCGCTGGCGCTTGCCAGGCGCTCATCGCGCGGCTTGAGGTTAATCTGGATTCGGCCGCTACTGGGCGTCATGTTGACTCCATCCACGCCAATGAAGGAAGAAAGGCTGACCACGTCGGGATCCTGAAGAATGGCGTCGGCCAGCGCGCGCTGGCGTTGTGCCATCGCCGGAAACGATGTTGCCTCCGGTGCTTCGGAAATGCCGAGGATGATCCCGGTGTCCTGGATGGGGAAAAAGCCTTTGGGAACGTACACGTAAAGGTACAGCGTCAGCACGAGGGTGCCCAGAGCCACAAACAGCGTCGCCGTTTGATGCCGTAATACCACTCGCAGCACCGCGGCGTACCCGTTGATCACCCACTGAAAAAAGCGTTCGCTGGCGCGAAAGAGAGCACTGGCCTTGGCGGGGTCCCTGTGCCGAAGCAGCTTCGAGCACATCATCGGCGTGAGAGTGAGCGAAACCACGGCCGAGATCAGGATGGTCACGCTGAGCGTGATGGCGAACTCACGGAACAGTCGACCCACAATGTCGGCCATAAAGAGCAGCGGAATCAGAACCGCGATCAGGGAAACGGTCAGGGAAACGATGGTGAAACCGATCTGCCCGGACCCTTTCAGAGCCGCCTCCAGCGGCTCATCGCCCATTTCGATGAAACGGGTGATGTTCTCGATCATTACGATGGCGTCGTCCACCACAAATCCGGTCGAAATCGTCAGGGCCATCAGCGACAGATTGTCCAGGGAGAAACCCAGCAAATACATGGCACCGAACGTACCGATCAGCGACAGAGGAACCGCCACGCTGGGGATGATCGTGGCCGCAAAATTGCGCAGAAACAAGAAGATGACCATCACCACCAGAGCCACCGTAAGCATCATCTCGAATTCCACGTCCGCCACCGACGCACGGATGGTCGTCGTCCGGTCCGTTAGAACCGATATGGTTACTGCCGGCGGCAGCGCCGCCTTCAGCTGCGGCAAAAGTGCCTCAATGCGGTCCACCACGCTGATGATGTTTGCTCCCGGTTGACGCTGGATATTTACGATGACTGCGGGATTCGTGTTGAACCAGGCAGCTTGGCTCGTGTTTTCGATACTGTCCGTGACCTCCGCAACATCTTGAATCCTGACAGGCGCGCCATTCTTGTAACCGATGATCACGGGCCGAAACTGGGCGCTTGAGAAAATCTGGTCGTTGGTTCCAATGGTATACGCCTGCCGGGGACCGTCGATATTGCCCTTCGCCTGATCCACGTTGGCCGAGGCCAGAGCCGTGCGCATGTCTTCCAAACTCAATCCAAACGACGCCAGTGTTGTCGGATTAGCCTGGATGCGAACCGCGGGCTTTTGGCCGCCGCTGATGGTCACCAGACCGACGCCGGGCAGTTGCGCGATCTTTTGAGCCAGCGACGTGTCCGCCAGATCTTCGACCTTCTGCAGTGGAATCGTATCCGATGTGAGCGCTAGCGTCAGAACCGGCGTATCAGCCGGGTTCACTTTGCTGTAGATCGGCGGATTGGGCAGATCGGTGGGCAGAAACGTCCCGCCGGCATTGATCGCTGCCTGCACCGATTGTTCAGCGATGTCGATATTCTGGTTTAGCGCAAACTGCAAAATGATCAGCGAAGCGCCATACGTGCTGGTGGAAGCCATCTGATTCAGGCCTGGAACCTGCCCGAATTGCCTCTCCAGCGGCGCCGTCACCGACGATTCGATCACATGAGGCCCAGCGCCAGGATAAAACGTGAGCACCTGGATGGTGGGGTAATCCACTTGTGGAAGAGCTGATACGGGCAGCTGCAAAAAGGCCACAGACCCGGCCAGCAAGATACCCATCATGAGCAGAGTTGTGGCGACAGGACGAAGAATGAATATTCGCGATGGATTCATTGGCTACTGGCTGCCTGCTGGCGGTGCGCCACCGCCCGCGGCTCGAAATCCCTGACGACCTTGTTGACGGCTATTTTGCTGGCCGCGTTGAGAACCCTCACGGGAGGCTTGTGACTTGGTCGTCGGGCCCTGGGATTCGCCGGGCGGTGCAGAACGTTGCCGGCCGGTACTCGTCTGTGCAGGGGCAGGAGCAGCGGCACCTCCGCGAGCATCGGACTGAACGTCCACTTGCATGCCCGCCCGCAGTCTGTCCTGCCCGTCCGTCACAACTCGCTCACCCGCTGAGACGCCGTCGACCGAGACGATGTCGGCCTGCGCGACGCCGACCGTAATCGGACGAATCGCAACCGTATTGTCTCCCTTAACGACATATACAAAAGTTCCCTGCGCGCCGGTCTGGACCGCAGCTGACGGTATAACCGTGGCATTTCTCTTGGTGTCCAGAAGCAATCGGGCATTGACGAACTGATTCGGCCAGAGCGTGCGCTCCGGGTTGTCGAAGACTGCCTTTAGACGAAACGTGCCTGTGGTTTGGTCAATTTGATTGTCGATGGTCAGCAACTTGCCCAAAGCTAGTTGAGTCCTGCTGTCTCGGCTCATTGCTCGCACGCCTACGGGCGTGCCCGCTCGCATGCGTGCGACTACGGCGGGAAGATTATCTTCCGGCAAGCTAAAGAGAACGGCAATCGGCTGTACCTGCGTGATCATCATCAGACCGTTGGCGTCGGCCGCCCGCACCATGTTGCCCGCATCCACCATACGCAGCCCAACGCGCCCGCTGATGGGAGCGGTGATTTGGCAATAGTTAATTTGCAGCTTGGCGTTATCCACTTGGGCTTGGTCGCCAAGAACGGCGCCCTCCAACTGGCCCACCATCGCACTCTGGGTGTCATACTGCTGCTGCGGAATCACTCCCTGCGCTACTAATTGCTTGTCTCGCTCCAAGTTGTGCCTTACGTCCGTGAGCTGAGACTGATCGCGGTAGAGTACGGCTTGCGCCTGGTTCAGGGCTACTTCGTACGGCCGGGAATCAATCTTGGCGAGCAGGTCGCCTTTGCTGACGTCCTGCCCTTCTGTGAAATCCACTTCGTTCAACTGTCCATCGATGCGGGTTTTCACCGTCACAGTGTTGAACGCCTGGGCCGAACCCAGTCCATCGAGATAGACCGGGAGGTCCTGCCGCTGCGCCGATGCCACGACCACCGAAACCGCTCCTGCGCCACGGCCGCCACGCCCACCGCGAGCGCCGCCGTTCCCAGCATCCCCGGGAGGAGCGTTTTGCGCGGCAGCGAGTGCGTTCGCATTGTGCAGGCGGCGCCAGCCGACAAAGGCCGTTACACCCACCACGATCGTCACGAACAGCAACACCAAACGTACACGCCATCGATGTGGCCTCACGTTTGCCTGCTTTAGGTCTTGAC
>JBGPLR010000414.1:0-3720 GCA_041486545.1 Terriglobia bacterium | reverse complement strand
GGCGAGGCCAGCAGCTTCTTGAAGTTAGCGGTGAGGTCGGCGGACTTGCCGAGCTTCACCGAGGCCGGCATCTCGCGCGCGACCTTCGGCTCCCAGCGCTCGAGCGGGCGCTTGTACAGCGGCGCCTGGTCGGTGAGCGCGTCGTTGGGGATTTCCGCCACGACCTTCCCGTGTTCAAGCACGCGCATTTTGCCGTCGGATGTGACGCGGCCGATGGGCACGGCGTCCAGGCCCCACTTCTCGAAGATGCGGAAGACTTCGCCTTCTCGGCCCTTGGCGGCCACCAGCAGCATGCGCTCCTGGGATTCGGAGAGCATGATCTCGTACGGGGTCATGGCGGTCTCGCGCTGCGGCACGCGGTCGAGCTCGATCTCGACGCCCACGCCACCGCGTCCGCCCATCTCGCAGGTGGAGCAGGTCAGGCCGGCGGCGCCCATGTCCTGGATGCCGACGACCGCGCCGGTCTGCATGGCTTCCAGGCAGGCTTCGAGCAAGAGCTTTTCCAGGAACGGATCGCCCACCTGCACGTTCGGCCGCTTGGCCTCTGAGCCTTCGCTAAATTCTTCGCTGGCCATGGTGGCGCCGTGGATGCCGTCGCGCCCGGTCTTGGCGCCCACGTAGATCACCGGGTTGCCCTCGCCCGCGGCCTTGGCGTAGAAGATCTGGTCGCGGCGCACCAGGCCCAGCGCAAACGCATTCACCAGCGGGTTCTGCGAATAGCAGGCTTCAAACTTGGTCTCGCCACCCAGGTTGGGTACGCCAAAGCAGTTGCCGTAAGAAGCCACGCCGCTGACCACGCCTTCCATAGTCGAGTGGTTCTTGTGGACTGTGGCCTGAGCATTGTTGTCGTCCGGCGCTTTCGCGCCTGGCGTGATTGGCCCTGGAGTAATAGGCCCAAATCTCAGCGAATCCATCACCGCCAGCGGACGCGCTCCCATCGTAAAGATGTCGCGCAGGATCCCGCCTACGCCAGTGGCCGCTCCCTGAAACGGCTCAATGAATGACGGATGGTTGTGCGACTCAATCTTGAACGCGCACGCCCACCCGTCGCCGATGTCAATGATCCCGGCGTTTTCTCCCGGCCCCTGCACCACCAGCTTGCTGCGCGTGGGCAGGCGCTTCAGATGCACGCGCGATGACTTGTACGAGCAGTGCTCGCTCCACATCACGCTGAAGATGCCCAGCTCGGTGAGCGAGGGCTCGCGGCCCAGCGCGCTCTTGATGCGTCCGTATTCTTCCGGGGTGATGCCGTGGTCGGCAATCACTTCAGGGGTAATCGCGGAAAGTTGCGTGGTGGACATAGGCGGTGATTCTATTTTCGCATGAGTGGACGCCGCTAAACTATGAACTCCCTCCTTGCCGCCCCCTCCTGTCTGTGAAAGAATCCGATTCACCTTGAAGCAGTTCTCCGTCCTGCGAGGCATGCCAAATGAAACTTTGTTTATTCGCTCTTTTCCTTCTAGGATTTGTATCCACCGTGGTAACGCCATCGTCATTTGCCGCCGGAAAAGACCCCGTCCGCGTGGAACAAGGCCTGCTCTCCGGAGTCCCCGGCGCCAACCCTGACGTGCGCGTGTATCGCGGCATTCCTTACGCTTCGCCGCCGGTAGGTGATCTCCGTTGGAAGCCGCCACAGCCGCCGGCTGCGTGGCAGGGCGTTCGCGATGCCGGCAAGTTTGGCGCCACCTGCTGGCAGGTGCCTTATCCGCCCGCGGCTGCCATCTTCCAGAATGACATCTCGTCCATGAGTGAAGATTGCCTGCATCTCAACATATGGACGCCCGCGAAAACCGCCGATGATCGCCTGCCCGTCATGGTCTGGATCCACGGCGGCGGCTTGACCCGCGGCTCCTCCACCACTCCCATGTATGACGGCGAGAGCCTCGCCCGCAAGGGGGTCGTGTTGGTTACGCTCAACTACCGCCTGGGGATCTTTGGTTTCTATGCCCATCCGGAACTCACGGCGGAGTCCCCGCACCATGCCTCAGGAAATTACGGCCTGCTCGACCAGGTCGCGGCGCTGCAATGGGTGAAGAAGAACATTGCGGCTTTTGGCGGCGATCCCAGCCGCGTCACCATCTTCGGCGAATCCGCCGGATCATGGAGCGTGTGCGCCCTCACCGCCAGCCCTCTGGCCAAGGGACTGTTCGCGCGCGCGATCGGCGAAAGCGGCGGGCTGTTTGCGCCCATGCTGACGCAAGAGAAAGCTGAAAAAGAAGGTGAGCGAATCGCCGCGACCTTGGGTGTGACCACCGCCGCAGCCCCAGGTGCAACAACCACCGCGGCTCCAGCCGCGACAAAAGACATTCTCAAAGCCCTGCGCGCGATGCCGGCGGAAGAGCTGGCCAAGACCAACCCTGACACCGCCCGCGCCAACCTGGACGGCTGGTTTCTGCCCCAGGACCTTTACAGCACTTTTGCTCAAGGCAAGCAGAATGACGTCCCGCTGCTGGTGGGCAATAACGCCGACGAAGGCACCATCTTTGCTCCTCCCGCCGGGTTCCTGACGGCAGCCATGTTCTCCGCCGGCGCGCAACAGCGCTTCGGCGATCTTACCGGCCAGTTCCTTAAGATCTATCCCGCCGGCTCTGATCAGGAAGCGCTGGCCTCTTACCTGGCCAGCTTTCGCGACCAGACCTTTGGCTGGGAGATGCGTATTTGGGCGCGCATGCAGGTCAAGAGCGGACATCATGCGGTCTACCGCTACTACTTCACTCGTCGCCCGCCCGGACGCCAGAGCGCGCGGCTCGGCGCATTTCATGCGTCGGAAATTCCCTACGTCTTCGGCAACTTCGTCTGGCCGTTTCCCTGGGAAGACGTGGACCACAAACTGAGCGACGCCATGTCCAGCTACTGGGTGAACTTCGCCACCACCGGCAACCCCAACACCAAAGGACTCCCGGAATGGCCGGCCTACGATCCGGAAAAAGACGCGGTGATGGAACTGGGCGATCAGATAGCCGTCGGCTCGCACATCAACAAAGTAGGGCTGGATTTCTATGACACATATTTTCAGGCGCGGATGAAGCCGCAAGCCGCAACAGGCTCCGGCAAGTGATCAGCGGAGCGACTGGCTTTTGAGTTCTGGCCCCAATGCCGCGAGCCCCGTGTGGCGGCGAGCGGCGAGCAACAAGCGCAGAATGGGCTCAATAGGAGAAGGTCCGACGGCGGTTTTGGAGCGCAGCGACATAAACAAATGACGAAGTCCATCATCATCGGCACCGCCGGCCACATTGACCACGGCAAGACTTCGCTGGTCAAAGCCCTTACCGGCATTGATGCCGACCGACTGGAAGAAGAGAAACGCCGCGGCATCACCATTGATCTGGGCTTCGCCCACCTGGAACTCGCCGCCCCCAAGCAGAGTGAAAGACAAGGTGGCGAGACCCTGCGCCTTGGATTTATTGACGTTCCCGGCCACGAGCGTTTTGTGCGCAACATGCTGGCCGGAGTGGGCGGAATTGATCTCGTCCTGCTGGTCATCGCCGCCGACGAATCCGTCAAGCCGCAGACGCGCGAGCATTTTGAAATCTGCCGGCTGCTTTCCATCCCGCGTGGCATCACCGTCATCACCAAGAGCGACATGGTGGACGAAGAAACCCTCAACGTGGTCAAACTGGAAGTGGAAGACTTTGTGCGCGGGTCGTTCCTGGACAGCAGCCGCTCGCCGATTGTCGCCGTGAGCAGCCTGACCGGCGCCGGGCTGGACGAACTCAAACG
>JBGPLR010000413.1:0-3740 GCA_041486545.1 Terriglobia bacterium | reverse complement strand
CGCGGCTGATATCGCGGGCACAACCACTTGGCCATGGATCCGCGCCTATAGGCTCTTGTCCATCCTGCGCGCTTCCAGAACCGATTGTGTCATTCTGTTGCGTCCCTCTTTCATGGCTTGACGAATGATGCTTGCGCGTTCCCTGGAAGCGGCGGTTACTGTGTGTCGCTTCACCTTCTGGGCGATAGTGGTTTTCTGTTTGGTCATGATTCACAGTATGACGGAGCAATTTCGCGCAGGTTGGTCAAATGTGACCATTAGCGGATATTTATTCACACGCCCAGCGTTTTCCCCGGCCCAGAGGGGGTAAGCCGCCCTAACCGCTGAATACCTGCTACCAGATTCCTTTGTCGCTCCCGCTCACTTTCTGGGCGACGGCGGCGGCCGCAGCCAGCCATGGCAGTAGGCTTAATCTTGCCGCGCCCCGCAGGTTCCTGCTGGCGGTAACTGATGTTAGCTCAGCCACGAATAGACGGATTGAGTGGGGTATGATCGGGACGCGCAGAAAGCCTTTTCGGAAACTCACTTCTTCGCCGCCAAATCGCGCCGCTGCCATCACGTCTGATGGCAGAGCCAGGCCCTGACCGCCATAGCTTGCCAGATAATCTGAAACAATGGAGAGGTAAGTGGCCGTTCCTTGCCAGATGCCGGCCTTTTCAGCAAGGGTGCGCAAGGTTGCAAAACCGAAGCCAGGATCTGCCAGAAGACGGGCCGTATCCACAATGTCGCATAAACGAAAATAGAAGTGCCGGTACATTCGCTGCAGCGTGCTGATCATCAGGCGGTCTTCAGGAGCAGGTATACGAAATGAATGCCCGCCAACTCTTGTGAAGACGGCACGATCAACCAGATCTCTGGCGATCCCAATTTGCTCTCCTGTCTGTCCCAGGCGACCGATATGAAATTCAACCAGCTCCGGCAACCCGGGCACGCTGAAGTTCCACTTGCCGGCCAGCCGGTCTCCCCAGCTGCGCGCCGCTGGTTTGGCGTTGAACCCATACATCATGATGTAACGTATTTCGGTGGGATTGGCATCCGTGTACAGGTCCAGATCGCTGCCCAGGTCCGGCCAGTGGTCCAATGACTTGATGACCACAATCCGGAGGCCGGCAGCTTCACATTTCTGGCAGATGTTTTCCAGGATGGCGAGCGCATGAGTGATGCGGGCCCGCTCATTTTCAATCGCAGGCACAATTTCTTTCATCCGGCCGTGGTTGTTTTCCTCAGCCATGAGGCTGCAAAGAGTTTCCAGTACCCGCACGATCACGTGGTGGTCGCTGGCGAAGCGGACTAGGCGCGCAAAATCATCCTGGCTTAACGCGGCGAGTTGCAGCGCTAATCCGTGCAGGTTCGCCGGCTCTGATTCAGCGGGGAGATGCAGGTGGGCTTTCCCGTCGCTCAACAAAAGGGTGGAGAGCATTGTGAGATCGCTCATCGGCGCGCCTCGCATTGGAAGGCATTGGGTTGCTCAATGGCCGTGCCTTCTTCATAGTCATTCCAGGTTTCGATCAGGAGAAACGGCAGCGGTGCGGAATCATCATAATAATGATGATAGAGTTCCCGCGTGTCCGTAAGAGTTTGACCACAGCGTGTGCTCATGCGGCGGTTCAGGCCCCAGGGCGCGCGCGAATCGTCGAAGCCGGGCCATGATGCCCCCATGGCGATCTTGCCGGGATATTTGCTTTTCATGTTCACGTAAAAACCTTCCAGGTATTGCTTGCCCCAGTCACTTCCATCCGCCATCCATCCGTCGTTTCCCGGATGGATCCACGCATAGAAGCCGTCAAAAGCTGCAGCGAATTCCGCAGGTGGGTCGTCTTTATAGAAAAGGAGCGGCGGCGCCGGCCAGGTGTTGACCCTTGCCCGCACCATGTTCCAATTGGTTTTCCCACCCTTGGGAAAGATAACGATCACAGGCCGCCCGTTGTACGTGAGATAAGCGCTGCGATTGCGGGCCTGGGGGCCGATGTAGGCTTTGTAAGCCTTATTCAAAGCGTCAATGGCGTCTTCGGTTGCATTGTTGCTGTCCGCTTCGCTTTCGTCATACATCAGGGCAACTTGAAATGCATTATCGAGTGCCGCACGCTGCAGCAGCCCAAAGCTTTTGTCCAGAAAAGGCCGGCGATCTCCATACCAATTCACCAGGAACGCTGAGATGCCTGCCTTGCGGGCTGATTCAATTTGGTGGCGAAGAACGCCGGGGTCCTGGCTGGAGTATCCAACGTCCATGTGTCCCGAGTCGCCGAACCATGGCATGTAAACGGCCAGCACTTTCGGAGAGGCCTGCGGAGCCCGCGGGCCGCCTTGCGCGGTGCGGGGAGCCAGGGTTCCGCCGCATCCGGCCACGATCACCATGCCAGACAGCAGCAGAGCGTGGACAACCTTCGGCCAGGCCAAAGCGCGGCCGCCGGGACTTGTCCGGTGCGAAGCTAGCGGTTCCACGGGTGGTTCATTCATCGCTGGAGTCTGTCTTGTCATCTCTTAATGTTGTGGATTTCGTCTCGCTGTCTTGGATTTGTGTTCTGCTTTTCGTCAAGGACCAGTGTTGTGCGATCAGAAGTGCGGTACTGCCTGCAGTTGACGGACCATCCATCGGTCAGCCGCCGGTGTCATCAGGACCACATAGCGCAGGACCACGTGTTCCTGGTGAATGACCTTTCCATCGGCGGTCAATCGCAGTTCGAGCTCAGCGGTGTCATGCAGCTCCATCACGTCGCCTTCCGGCGCGTAGAAGACCGCCACCACCTTGTGCGTGGGAGTGAGATAGTAGGTGCGAATGCCTGTGCGCTTTTGACTTTCGATGGCGCCTTCCAGGGCGGCTTTGGCCGGACCAGCAAAGTAAGCGCTCAGCAGGACTGGATCGTTGGAACTGAGGGCTTCGGCCAGATTGTCCCAGGCAAGGCCGTAGTCGCGGGAAACGCTGTGTTGCGTCAACTCTTCCACGGCGCGCGGCCCTGCCAGACTGAAGTTTGTCTCCAAATGCGTCGCGGGTTCGCTTGACGATGACCGGGCCAGCAGAATGCTGGCCGGCAGCATTCCCAGGATCACGATCAAAAGCGACCGGCGGCTTGAAAACATAAACGCCAGTGTCCCTTTGATTGCCGCTCTCATGTCAGTCACCCACCCGAATGGAATTGCCCATCACCACGCCTGAAGCAACTGAGATGACTCCCTGCGAAGAGATCATGCGGGCGCGTGCCACTCCTTGTTTCACCGGCGCATCCACCGTGCTTTTCCCGTCGCCTGCTGTTTTGGTGAAAGTGACAATGGTGCCGTCAGGGACAAGATTTCCCGAGCAATCGCGGACCGGGTCCGTCTCCAGGGCAATTCCCTTGGGTGTGCGCGTGGCTTTTACGCGAAGATTGCAGGCCTCGGCCGCGACTTGGCGCACCAGCCGGCTAACCGCAAGTTCTCCGGACGAAGCAGTCATTTGCACTGGTCCGGCAACGCTGCCGGAACTGGTCCTGAACCAGGCGATCCCATTTTGTGTCCGCATGGAGCGCGAGCCCAGGTCCTTGCCGCCCGCTGTCAACTTGAACTCAACGCCAACCGGCTCCAGGACCAGATTGTGGGATTCATCGAACGCTAGAGCAACACCGCTGATGGCATTTTCGGCGTGCACAGGGACGCGAGAAGGATGAGCCACAAAACTCAAACTACTCGCTTTCGCAGGGACAACATAAAAAGACGCGCTGCGGCATTCCTTCGAACACAGGATCGCCAGGTATCTTCCAGCGGTG
>JBGPLR010000412.1:0-3750 GCA_041486545.1 Terriglobia bacterium | reverse complement strand
CTGTAGCGCTTGTATTTCTCCTGGATGGATTTCATCTGCGGCTGGATCTTCTGCATCTTCAGTTGCGATTTCATTCCGGAGATGCGCAGCGGCAGCAGGACCATGGTGATGACCACGGTCAGGAAGGCGATGGCCCAGCCCCAGTTGGGGACCCAGTGTTCGTGCGTCCAGCGGAGCCACAGGAAGAGCGGGCGGGCGATGAAGCCGAAGGTGCCGAAATCCATGATGCCGCGCAGGTCCGCGCCGCCAATCTGGGCGTGCGTACTTTCCAGCGCGTCCAGCTCTTTGGGCCCGACATAAAGCCTGGTGCGCGTGAGACCGGTGACGTTGCCAAAGGCCAGTCCCAGAACGGAGACTTTGTCTTTGCCCTCACCCGTGTTCGCGGGATTCTTGGGAATCTCAATAGGATTATTCAGGGTGACAATCGCGGTGTCTTTGGCCGAATCAGGCATGAACACCGCGGCGAAGTACTGGTCCACCGCGGCCGCCCACTCGAAGGGCCCGCTGACGGTGTCTCCGTTCGCCACCCACTTCTTGCCGGTCAGGAACCAGCCAGAGGTGGCGGCTTTGCGTTCAATGTTGCCGTCCTTGTACCAGTCAATGAGCCCGCCGCCAAAGGAAGCCGGCGTTACCTGGTCGCCCAGTCCGCCCGGCCACTGCGGAAACGCCTGGACTCGCTGGCCCTTGTTGAGGACTTCAGTCTCAACGTTGACGGCATATCCGCCGTCGGTGCGGAAGACCTTGCGGGCCACGATGTCGCCGTCAGAGAATTCAAAGACCAGCGGTGCATGCTCGTCAACGCGGCCGCTGACGCTGGCCTGATACATCGCCTGGTTGAGTTTCTTTTCCAGTTCTTTGTCGTAGCTGAAGAAAGAGAGCGGAAGTCCCAACTGCTGGGCGGCTACGGCATTCACCAGATTGATCGGCTTGTCTTTCTCACCCTTGTACTTGTACTTCCCTGCAATGGGCTTGCCACCACGGTCTTTGTGCGTCTCGATCAACTCCCATGACTTCACCTGGGCGCCGCGATTGGTGAAAGTAATCCGGTAGAAGTCATTCTCCAAAACGCTTTCAGTTTCCGTCTCCGCCATCTTGACGGGAACCTTGGGCGCCGGGCCGGACTTTGCAGCTGTGGCCTGCGCAGCGGACGCCGCCGGGGTGGCGGATGTCGCTGCTGGAGCAGCGGGAGTTCCGCTTGGCTGCTGCTGGCTCTGTTGCGGTCCGGGCGGTTGCGACTTCGGCGTCTGCGGTTTGGGCAGGAAGTATTGCAGAGCGATGATCAGGCCAAACACGATAACGAAGGCCAGCATCATCTTTTTCTCTGAGCCAGGATCAGTTTGAGGATTGCGGTATTCGGTCAAAGGGTTGTTCTCAATTCTTTGTTGGGGGCGTCGTTCTTACTCACCGGATTTTTGGGCACCGGGTCATAACCCCCGCGCACGAAAGGGTTACAGCGCAGCAAGCGCCAGAAAGCCATGGCTGATCCGCGCAAGATTCCGTAGCGCGTTAGGGCTTCAGCAGCATACTCCGAGCAGGTGGGTACGTAGCGACAACTGGCCGGGAGAAACGGCGAAAGCAGGCGCTTGTACAGCTTCAGCAAAACTTCCGGCCATTTTCTCGGCGTACTGATGGCCTCCGTACTCATCTTTATTTTTTCCGCACTCATCTTTTGCGCACTCATCGGGTCCGGCCTTTCTGCAGGGCGGCAAACAACTGCGCAATCTCCGCATCCAGCCGCGCGAACTCCAGTACCAGGACTGACTTGCGCGGATGCAGCACCACGTCCAGGGGGCGGTCAAGCTCCTGCAGGTGGCGTTGCACGGCGGCGCGCATGCGTCTCCGGATTCGGTTACGGTCCACGGCTCCTCCCAGAGCTTTGCTTACGGTAAATCCCACGCGGGGACTGGGGCCGACGACTTCATGGCCTCCGCGCTCCCGGTAAAATGCCGCCACATTGCCGGTAAAGTGTTTCTTCCCCAATTGGTACACAGCCTGAAAATCCGCGTGCTTTAGCAGCCGCGAGCCTCGGGGAAACTTTCGCAAAGATGGGTTCTGAAGATGGCTCACGGCAGGACACAACATTTGCACGCCGGCCTTGCGAGGGCTACTCGCGGAAGCCGGGTTTCACGGAAACGCGCTTCCGGCCTTTGGCGCGACGGCGCGACAGCACGGCACGTCCGCTCTTTGTTTTCATTCGTGTGCGAAAACCGTGCGTCTTGGAACGGTGGCGACGGTTAGGTTGAAACGTGCGCTTGGGCATTGATTACGGCGCTCCTGCTTTTAAGAGAAATTGGTGGCGCGGGTCAAATAAAAAGTATAAAGGAATCCGGGCCTTCTGCGCTACCCAGCCGGCCCGTCTCCCGGCGGGGGCGCCGAAGGGCGGCCAGGCACACCCAGGGTGTGATGCGGTCCGCCGCAGGAGAGCCGCAGCGGGTGAAAAAATTTGCTCGCGCAACCTGTTTGCACCACGCGCGCGGCAAATTTTGATCGCTCAAAGAAAATTGTGCTCACTGCGTGCAGCACTTGTGAACTTTTTTAAAAAAAGTCGTTTGCACTTCGCTCCATGAGCTAACGTTCATGCTAGTATGCCGGGCAGTCGAAAAAAGTTTTGGCGCACAACTCGGCATTCAACGGCTCTGTATCGCCCATGCAGCGCACTTGGTCTTAAAAAGTTCTAAACAACGGGCCCTGGCCGGCTCGCAATAGGAAACAATTCAGGCATGTCATTATCTACTGCGACCGTCACCGCAACTGCGAACCCGTGGCTGCGAATCCTGGCTGCGCTGGAAAAGAAAATCAGCCGGCACTCGTTTGATACCTGGCTTAAGCCTACGCGCTTCAGCCACACCAGCGGAGACGTGATCTGGGTGCGGGTGCCGAGTCCGGAGTTTCGTCACCTGGGGGAGAAGTTCGGCGACGTTATCCAGGAAGCCATGGAGACGCTGGCCCCGGAGTATCAGGACGTCAAATTCATTACGGCCGAGGAAGACCCCACGGTCCCGCCCGTGCGTCGCGACGGAGGCTTTGCTCCCGTCTCTGTTCCCAGCGGTCCAGGCGGCAACACGGGCAAGCAGCAGCGTTTTGATTGGGATTCAGCAGCTCAACTGAACCCGAAATACACGTTTGACGCGTTTGTCATCGGCGCCGGCAACCAGTTCGCCCACGCCGCGGCGCAGGCCGTGGCCGAACGACCCTCCAAAGCCTACAATCCGCTGTTCCTGTACGGCGGCGTGGGCATGGGCAAGACCCACCTGATGCAGGCCATTGGCGCCGAAGTAAAGCGCCGCCAGCCGCAGGCATCCATCTGCTATCTCTCCAGCGAAAAATTCACCAACGAGATGATCAATTCGCTGCGTTATGACCGGATGATCAGCTTCCGCGATAAGTTCCGCAACGTTGACGTCCTGCTGATTGACGACATCCAGTTTCTGGCGCAGAAGGAACGCACACAGGAAGAGTTCTTCCATACCTTCAACGCGCTGCATGAATCCATGAAGCAGATCGTGATTGCCAGCGACCGTCCGCCAAAAGAGCTGGCCGAAGTCGAAGACCGGCTGCGCTCGCGCTTTGAGTGGGGCCTGATCGCTGACATTCAGCCGCCAGACCTGGAAACCAAGGTCGCCATCCTGCAAAAGAAGGCTGAGCAGGAGAAGGTCACGCTGCCGACCGACGTGGCATTGTTTATCGCCTCCAACATCCGGTCCAACGTGCGTGAGTTGGAGGGCGCCCTGATCCGGCTAGTTGCGCACT
>JBGPLR010000411.1:0-3763 GCA_041486545.1 Terriglobia bacterium | reverse complement strand
GGACCACGTCCCCGTCACCCCCGAATACGTGATTGGCCCCGGCGACGAACTCCTGATCCGCGCCTGGGGACAAGTTGAGATCAACGGCCGGGCCGTGGTTGACCGCAATGGGACCATCTACCTGCCCAAGGTCGGCACTCTGACCGTGGCTGGGCAGCGCTATGACCACCTCCATGACTACTTGCAGACCGCCATCGGAAGCATGTTCAAGAATTTCGAACTCAGCGTGACCATGGGCCAGTTGCGCTCCATCCAGGTATTTGTGGTGGGCCAGGTGCGGCGTCCGGGAGTTTATACCGTCAGTTCGCTGAGCACGCTGGTCAATGCGCTATTTGCTTCCGGCGGGCCCGCCAAGCGCGGATCCATGCGCCGTATCCAGCTCCAGCGCCAGGGAAAACCGATCACCACCTTCGATCTCTACGCCCTGCTGGTCAAGGGTGATAAATCCAGGGACGTGGCGCTGCTGCCCGGCGACGTGATCTACGTGCCACCCGTGGCGCGATTGGCAGCCCTGGCCGGCAGCGTCAACGTCCCGGGAATTTTTGAATTGCAGGAGCACGATACCCTGGCCGATGTCATCGCTTTTGCCGGAGGTCTCACCGTAGCCGCCGCCGCAGAGCACGCTACCCTGGAACGCATCGGCGACCATCACATCCGCAGGGTCGAAGAGGTTTCGCTGACCGGCGACGGGCTGAAGCGCGAATTGCAAAGCGGCGACTTGGTACGCTTCCTGCACATCTCGTCGAAATTTGAAAACGCGGTCACCCTGCGCGGAAATGTGGCCATCCCCGGCAGGTATGCGTGGCGCGCAGGCATGCGGGTACACGACCTGATCCCTAGCCGCGATGCTCTGATCACCGAAGAATACTGGAAGCGGCAAAGCCGGCTGGCTCTCCATCCCGGGGAAGAGAGTTTCAAGACGATCGAGGAGCAGCGAACTGAGAGGACGCAGCAAATGCAGCAGCCAGGACTAATGGGAGGCCAGCCCGAACAACTGGGGCAACCAGGGCAGCCGGCGCAGTCCGGGCAATCAGCACGGCGATCCGCCAATGGCGACGCCCAGCGTGATCGCGCGGAAGAGATCAAGAACGAAGTTAAACGCTCCGCCGCGGAAATTAATTGGGAGTATGCGCTACCTTAGTGGCTATACCAACTACGGCCAGATCATCGGCAACGCCATCGGACGCGAAGGCCGCGGCGTCAATATCTGGAGCACATACCATTTCACCGCCGACAATAGCCTGCAGCTGCACTACCGCACCCAGCACGTGAACCCCGAGTTTCTGAGCGGAGGCTACCTGCGCGACTTCGATGCGACCGGCACCCTGGTGCGGGCTGGCAGCCTGGTATTCAGCGGCACAGTCAAATACGAACATTGGAGTTTCCCGCTGCTCGCAGCCACTCCGAAGACCAACGTGAGTGCCGGGTTGCAGATAAGCTGGCGTCCGGTACATGGGTGGAGCTTGCGGAAACGGTAGTCCGAGCAGCAAGGTGCTCACCGCGGAGAGAGAGCAAGGTAAGAAACGCACCCAAGAGCTTTCGCGGCCTCTAGATGTCTCAGTCCGGCCCGGACACGCACCTGGATCAGTGCCCCTCAAATCCAGCCTTGGCGCCAATGATTTGAAACATCTGCCGACCTGGTTAATATGGTTTCAGGTTAGTGTTAGGTTAGTGTGCCGGGGGCTAACCTGTGTCGTCCACCGCAACCATTAGCTGCCCATATAGCTTGCAAACTGTTAATTTCATTGACAATAGCAGCATTCGCTTGTCGGAAAAACCTGAGAACTGTCCTACCAGTCCACTGGAATCACGATCTTCGGAGTTGTTACACTGACAGCCGAACGAGATGTATAGCGTATTTTGACTTCATGGCAGTGACCTTGCAGTCTCTCTAAGGGATAACTTATGGACATGCAGGCGATTCCCTGTGAGTTGTTGAGTGCCGCGAGGCCGCGGCGGCTTATTCTCTATGCGCTGGCCGACTGGGCGTTGATAGCGGCCGTCTGGCTGGCGGCGTGGCGCGCGCCGTTCTGGCTCTATCCCCTGTGGGCGGTGTTGCTCGCGGGCCGGTTTCACGCGCTCGGTGTCGTGCTGCACGATGCCGTACATATTCCGCGGCGCTGTAAGGGGAGAGCACTGCGTATCGTCGAGTTGCTCGCGGGCTATCCGGTCGGCTCCACGCTTGAAGCCATGCGCTACCATCACTTGCGCCATCATCGCGACCTTGGTCTTCCGGGCGATCCGTATCTTAAACCGTGGGTGGGACGCAGCGCGATGCGGCACTGGCTCATTTCGCTCCGGTATTTTTTGCTGACCCCGCTGTGGGTGGTGCGCGGTCTCTACGGAACCATCGCATTTTATGTTCCTTCCTTGCGCAACAGCTATGGCCGATTGTTTCTCCAGGACCGCTCGGGCGGCGACCTGACCAGCCACACAGAGGTGATCGCCTGCGCGTGGGAAGAGCACTGGCAGTTGCTGTTTTATGTGTTTGTAGGCGCGCTGGCGGCCATCTGGCCGCGCTGGCTACTCGCGTTTTACATCGCGCCTCTGGTGTTGGCCGGCTATCTGGCTGGCCAGCGGCTGCTGTATGAACACGTGCAGGAGCCGAACCCGGACCGCAGCCTTCAAGCGACCGAGCGCTCCACGCGTAATCATCATCTTGGGCTGCTTGGTCGGATGCTGCTGACCCCGCACAACGTCGGGTACCATCGGGTCCATCATCTTCATCCGCACGCGGCACTTGAAAACCTGCCCAAGCTCGATGAATGGCACAAGCAAAACAGGCCGAGCTACGTGCAATAACTTCACTGTCATTCTGTTGCTGGCTTTATACATTTGTTCTTGGCCGCACAATAGAAACCTTGTGCCTATGGTCAGCAAGAAATTCGCACCGCACAAAAAGTGCCGTTCCAAAAACCTCATCAAGACCGTGGCGCTAAGTAGATGAAATTCCATGCCCGTTGAGATCGCCAGGGCCGTTTCTAAATCAGTATGGCAAGCCCCCACATATTCATAATCCCCTGCCCTCACCACCGCGATGGAAACGGATCATTGTTCGTTTAGATCGCTGGTCGTCCTGCGTTTGTCCTGTAGACGCGCATTCGGGTATGTAAGTCTGACGACCCGGAGTAAGATACTTACCGCGCCATTTAATCCTGAAGGGACGCCGTACATGAGAAACCCGATCCGCGTTGTTCTCTGTCTGACCATCTTCGTCTGCGCAGTTCGTGCTCAGTCCACACCGGCCACAAGTCCTGTGCAAAGTTCACTCGAGAATGCAAACACCACTCCGAACCCAGCCTTCGAGAAGATAAAGACCCTCGTGGGCGAATGGGAATTCATCTTGCCTGCGGGGGGCCGAATGGTGAACACATTCCAGATCATCGGTACCGGTTCTGCCGTGCTGCAGACCGAGTCGCGCCCGGACCGTGAAAACGTCGTTACCCTCTTTTATCCAGTCGGAGCCGAGCTTCGGGCAGACCACTACTGTTTTCTAAAAAACCAGCCGCGCTTCGTTGCAAAGTCCGGCCCAGATCCAAACGTTATCTCATTCGAGATGCGTGACATTACCAACCTGCAGTCTTCGCCTGAAGGCAGACATATGCATGCAACCGAGTGGCATTTCATCGATGCACGTCACCTCACCCAGGAATGGCATCTTTACCAAAACGGCAAAGAAGCAAAAGTGAGTCGCTTGGAGTTCACACGAGTGAAGTGACACCTCTCTTTTCACCAGTCCCATTCGCTCACCTTCGACGGCGTC
>JBGPLR010000410.1:0-3772 GCA_041486545.1 Terriglobia bacterium | reverse complement strand
GGCGGCCGGGGCGGCGATCGTCCCAAGCGCGAGCCACGCTGGTGAATCCAAATGGCGTTGCAAGACGCCTGCGTGGTGCCGCTGCGGCTTTGGAGCCTTCGCCCAAGGCCGCGCTCATGGAGACCGTTGTCTGCAGCAAGTGCGGCCAGCGGTTCGCCATCCAGCATGACCACGCCCTCCAGAATGTGGAAATGGCCAGAAAACAGGCGTTCTGGGTGAGTGATCAACTGGTGTGGGACCACATCCAGGAACGGAAGCACCACGGCACCATGGAGCTGCCGAGCCTGCCCTAGTGAAAGATTCGGCCTGCGGTCAAGGACGATCTCCTGTAGAATAAGAGTATGTCCACAATCATTGACCAGAAAGCTGAATTGCTCAATAAAACTGCTGATTTTTACCGCCGCTCCATCGCAAACTACGGGCAATTCACCAAGACAGAAAGAAAGCCACGGACGAAGAGGCAACTGGAACAGCGCCTCCAGACGATTCTTCATGAGATTGACTCCCTGAAGCTCAAGCCTGTTCTCTAGCTTGTTTTCGTTATCGTTCCCGCGGGAGCGGCGAAATGAAACCGCAACGGAAGCGGCAGCATGGTATTTGGGCAACTGCGCTAATTGGCTGTGAACACACATCATATCTATTTGAAAAAGTCTGAGTGACGCTCAGCAGTGACGATGCGTGAATGGAATCCCCGCCGGTGCGAAAGGTAACAGTTGGCAGTCCACGATAAAAACGACTCTTTGAAGAAGATCATCGGTATTGAGGGAGAGGACCCGGTTGATCCCGCGATGGGCGAGGCCAGCGACCTTGCCGATGATGTCTCCCCGGAAGACGTCGAAGATCTGGTAACCATGCTGGACCGGCGCGGCATTGACGTGCTTCCAGAAGAAGAAACACCTTCCAACCGCAGAAGGAAACTGGAAGGGGAACTGGAACCCGAAGAGGACGCGGAATTCCGGCTGGCCCCCGAAGTTCTGGACAAGACCAGCGATCCCGTTCGCCTTTACCTGCGGGAAATGGGCACGGTGCCACTGCTGACCCGCCAGGGAGAAATTGAGATCGCCAAGCGATTCGAGCGCGGGCATCTCCGCGTACTCAAGGCCATCTCCCGCTCTCCCATCGTAATTCAGGAAATAACGGCGATTGGGGCTGACTTGAAGTCCGGCGCACGCGCCATCAAAGACTTCGTCATCTTCGACGAAGAGGAAATCACCGAAGAGATTCTTTCGGCGCGCGCCACCGCCACCATCAGCAAGATTGATGAAATGGTGAAGCACCACAAGAAAGCTCTGGCGCTGGAAGACGAAATCGCGAACATAGACCAGAAAAAGAACGCCAAGCGATATCGCCGCTGCCGCTGGAAACTGGGTCGCGAAAGAGTGGCGGTTTCCAAGGTAATCCGCGCGCTCCGGTACACCCACGCTGAACGCAAGCGCCTGATCGAAAGAGTTACCACCACCACGGAAGCCATGCGGTCACTGGACCGCCAGCTCCGCCACTGGGAAAAGAAGTATGAGGCGACGCGCAGCGAGGAGCTGCGCAAGGAGTACAAGCGCCAGCAGCGCACTTGCCATGGCGACCTCAAAAGACTGGAGCAGGAAGCCCGGACCAGCTTCGCCGAGCTGCGCCGCACCCAGCGCGAAATTCTCCAAGGCAACGTGGACGCGGAGTACGCCAAGCGCGAACTGGTGGAAGCCAACCTCCGCCTGGTGGTCTCCATTGCCAAGAAATATACCAATCGCGGCCTGCAGTTTCTTGATTTGATCCAGGAAGGCAACATGGGGCTGATGAAGGCTGTGGACAAGTTCGAGTATCGCCGAGGTTACAAATTCTCTACGTATGCGACCTGGTGGATCCGCCAAGCGGTGACCCGCGCTATTTCAGACCAGGCCCGCACCATACGCGTTCCCGTACACATGATCGAGAACATCAACAAGCTGATTCGTACCTCGCGCCAGCTGGTGCAGGAGCTTGGTCATGAGCCGTCGTCAGAGGAAGTCGCGCAGCGCATGGACATCCCGGTGTCAAAGGTCCGCAAGATTCTCAAGATCGCGCAGCAGCCGATTTCGCTGGAAACGCCCATCGGAGAAGAAGAAGATTCGCACTTGAGCGACTTGATCCAGGATACCGCCGGGGTTTCACCGGCCCAGGCCATGCTGGACGTGGACTTGAAGAAACAAACGGCCCACGTTCTCCGCACGCTCAGCCCGCGGGAAGAGCGCATCATACGAATGCGCTTCGGGCTGGAAGACGGCTCCGAGCACACCCTGGAAGAAGTGGGACAGAACTTCCAGGTCACCCGCGAACGCATCCGCCAGATAGAGGCCAAAGCCTTGCGCAAATTGCGCCACCCCTCGCGCTCGCGCAAACTTAGAGCATTCGTGGACGGCGACAGAGACTGAGCGGTTCCCCTTCCTTTCGCCAATACTGTCAAATTGCGCGCAACCGGTTCTTCGCGCGCAGGCTTCGCAGCTAAGAACCGCGCTTCGACCGACACAAAAAGGAGTATTCGACCCCACATCAAGAGTGTGATCCCCGTCACATCTGCGGTGTGATTAAGCTCACCGACATTCTGAGCACAAATTGAGACCCTTGTGCGCAAGGGAAGCAACTTCCGATGACCCAGTACACTCTTTTTGCTCCGCTTCCTCATCACGGGCCGAACCACGGATCTACATATTTCAATGATTTTTCAAAACGACCCTGCACAACTGTGCGGACGTGGGAAGGTGAAGCGTGCGAATTCTTATTGTTGAAGATGATGCTAAGGTAGCAAGGGCCTTGGTAAAGGGCCTGGAAGCCGAACACTATGCCGTTGATGTGGCGACGGATGGCGAAGAAGGCCTGCAGCTCTCCACTGAGATTGACTATGATGCCGTGATCCTGGATTGGAACCTGCCCAAGCTGGACGGGCTGACGGTGTTGAAGAAACTACGCAAGTCCGGGTCGCAGGCCCGGGTCCTGTTCCTGAGCGCCCACAAAGAAGTCTCCGACCGCGTCTGCGCATTGCAGGCCGGCGCCGATGACTTTATGGTGAAACCATTTTCTTTTGAAGAACTGGGGGTTCGTCTCCAGACGCTCTTGCGGCGTCCTCAGGAGCTGTTGGACAAGCTGAGCGTGGCTGACCTGGAATTGGACCGCCTGCGCCATACCGTGACCCGTGCCGGAAAGTTAATCAACCTTACCCAGCGCGAGTACGCGGTGCTGGAATACATGATGCGCAATGCGGGACGCAGCGTCACCCGCACCATGATCGTGGAGCACGTGTGGAACGTTGGCTTTGAAGGGCTCACCAACATCGTGGACGTTTACGTCAACTACCTGCGCCTCAAGATTGATCAAGGGTTTAGCACGCCGTTGATTCACACGGTACGGGGCGTTGGATACTCGATCACCTCTGCGGCGGATGACGAAGTTCGGGAAAGACCAAAGCCAAGTTCTCAGGGTCTGAACACGCGATAGCGCGATTAGTAGGAACAGAGAGCAGTCGCCAACGAGTTGAGGCGCCCAAGAGGCGTGAGGCTGGGCGTCCTCAAACGAGCTGGTGTAAAGCGATTGGGCAAAAGCTTTCTGCCGAAATCCTATTTGGCTACACCTGCACGGCTGCCTGGTACTCCTCGTAAGTCCCCTTGAAGTCCTCGATCTTGTGGTCGTCGAAATGCCAGACGCGGGTGGCGACCTCGTCAATAAGATCGTGATCGTGCGTAACCAGCAGCACGGTGCCCTGGTAGCGCTGCAGCGCGATGTTGAGCGCGTTAATGGACTCAAGGTC
>JBGPLR010000409.1:0-3775 GCA_041486545.1 Terriglobia bacterium | reverse complement strand
CCCCGGATGGCAGCCAGGTGACCTACACCACCCCGGATGGGATCTTTCAGATCGGGCGCGACGGCCTGAATGCCAGAAAACTGGTGGATGCCGCGGGCGCAAAGGCGGGCCTCAGCTGGTCGCCGGACGGCAAAATCCTGCGGTTCGACTGGGTGGTCACGGAAAAGTTGATTCCGCGATTCCGGCTATGGGAGGTCAACGCTGACGGCCGCAACCTGCACAAGATCCTCCCCGACTGGGGAGACGACGGCTTGTGCTGCGGGCGCTGGACCCACGATGGCCGGTATTACATTTTTGTGAGCTGGGCGAACGGCAGCAAGAGCATGTGGGCGCTGTCTGAACAGCGTGGATTTCTTCGCTCTCAAAGCGCGCCTGTTCAATTGAGCGCCGGCCCGCTCTTTATGGACGATCCGCTGCCCAGTCCAGATGGCCGCTACATTTACGTTCTGGGCGCCAACTCGCACTCCGAGTACGTTCGCTTTGATGCGAAAACACGCGAGTATCACAGTCTCATCGGCGGTGAGAATGCTGCGTGGATGACTTTCTCAGCCACTGGAGATTGGATAGTTTTTCGCGGCGCCGGCGGCGCCCTGTGGCGAAGCAACCCCGACGGAAGCCAACGCCGCGAACTCGCGGGCGCGGCTCTCGATGCCGGCTTGCCTGCCATAAGCCCCAATGGACAAGAGATTGCTTTCCGGGCTACGCCGCCAGGATCAATTGCCTCACGAATCTATGCGGTCTCCGCGGAGGGCGGTGAAGCCCTCGAGATCGCCGCCGACAATTTCCCTCTCGATGACCCCAGCTGGTCGCCGGACGGAAGCAAGTTGTTGTACGCGGCCGGGTCCGAGGCGGGAACGTCGGCAGGACTCTACATCGTGGACTGGAAGACCAGGCAGAAGCAAAAAATCCCAGGTTCGGAAGGCTTCGCGAAATCCAGTTGGTCGCCGGATGGCAAGTATCTGGCCGGCGTCTCTGAGGACAACAAAACGATCAGTATCTTTGACTGGTCGGAACGAAAATGGACGGAAGTGGT
This sequence comes from Terriglobia bacterium, assembly GCA_041486545.1. Lineage (GTDB taxonomy): Bacteria > Acidobacteriota > Terriglobia > Terriglobales > Acidobacteriaceae > Angelobacter. Next base: position 2,742 of record JBGPLR010000409.1, on the reverse strand, counting down.
CCGCGGCAATGTGTTCGGCCCCGTTGCCTGGTCGCCGGATTCCCAGTTCCTCTACTACCAGGACATTCTTGAAGAAGATGAACCGGTGCGCCGGATGAGAATCAAGGACCGAACCATAGAAAAAATCCTGTACTGCAAGCCATTGCTGGAAGGCGGCATCCAGCGCTGCGGCTTCGAAGGTCTGTTGCCCGACGGCTCAACCCTTTTCCAATTGACGCGCGGAGACCATGATATCTACCGTCTGGAGGTTGACCTGCCGTAACTCTGAGGGTTTCTCGTTACGATTTCCGCCCTGATATCCTATGAGCGCTCTCAATCCACTACTCCGCGCGGTCTTGGACTTGTCAGGTCCCAAGTCTGGCACAGCTTTCAAAAAGGAACTCATGGCCGTACTGATTGATGCCATCGACGTAAAGCGCAAGATGTTTTTTGAGTTGGACGGCACGCCGTACCACTGTCTGGACGCCGAGGTGTCCACACCCACCGCGCGTGGCGCGCAGACACTGGTTCGCCTGAAGATGCGCAATCTCCTGACGCGCGCAGTTTTTGATAAGACGTTCAAGGCCGGCGACAAGTTCAAGGAGCCGGACCTGGAAATGGTCCCCGCATCGTTTTTGTATTCTGACGCGGACGGCTTCTACTTCATGGACCAGGAGAGCTTTGAAACTCTTACCCTGCCGCAGGAGATGATTGGCGACGCGCAGGATTTTCTGGCTGAAGGACTTGTCATCCAGGTGCACAAATATAACGGTAATCCCATCGGCTTGGTACTGCCCTCGCATGTGGAACTGGTTGTGAAATACACCGAGCCGGGTGTGCGCGGCGACTCGTCCAGCGGCAGCGTGACCAAACCCGCCACGCTGGAAACCGGTGTGGAAATCCGCGTGCCTCTGTTCATTAAAGAAGGTGAAAAGGTCAAGGTGTCAACCGAGACAAAGGAGTTTGTTGGGAGAGCGTAAGGTTTGTCCGGACCCCCGAGGCTCACCTTTTCCGAATCCTTTTTGGGAGACCCCGTCCTCGAGCGATTTCTTCATCCGCCAGGAAAAAAGCTACACCCAAGCGATGGATTGTTGGGTCACGCGGCCCTGTTAGTCAACAGCGGCGGCGTTAAGAATCTTGCAGTGTTGGCGTTCCCTATTAGGGATGTCAGCAGCTTGCGTTCTGATGAATCGCCCCCCGTGTGCAATTCAGGCCAGTCTCACAACCGCACATATGAAAGCATCATTAGAAGGTCAAGCTATGAAGGTGCCCGGATGCTAGGAACCCGAATTCTGTTGGTAGATGACAATGAATCTGTGCGAGTGACGATGCAGAAAGTACTGGAAACCAACGGTTTCCAGGTCGTTGCCGCGGCAAATGTGAATTCCGCCCTAAGGTTCATCGCCATGTCTGTCAGGCCTTTCGATGTGTTGCTCAGCGATTTGCATATGCCCGGCAAGGGTGACGGTCTGGTGGTTGCGAGCGCCATGCGCCACTCCAACCCCGAGGCCATCACCCTGCTGATGAGCGGATACCCGGAGATGCTCGAGGCTGCGGCCGCCATCAGGCTTCAGGCCGACCACATTTTGGTGAAGCCGCTTGAGATCCAGCCGCTCATTGACCTGATTAGAGAAGAACTGAGTAATCGTAAAACTATCCCGCGCAAGGACATAGCGGAAACCGTCGCTACCATCCTGGAGCAGAATAGCGCTCTCACCATCGAGCATTGGCTGGAACGCGTGGCCGCCAATAAGGACCTGGCCCAGATCGCAATTACCGCCGAGGAGCGTACCGGGCATTTGCCGCGTCTGATAGAAGACCTGGTTCGCCGCCTTCGCGAGCCGCAAAGCCTGGAAACCGGGCGCACTGACTCCGCCGGCGCGCGGGAGCACGGGACCTTGCGGCGTCAACAAGGATATAGCGCCGGCATGATCGTGGAAGAGTCACGAATGCTCCAGGTCAGTATCTTCCAGACGCTGCAAAACAATCTGAACAAAGTGAATTTCAGCCTGGTTCTGATGGATGTGATGGTGCTTGCAGACGAGATAGATTGGCAACTGACACAAGCCATACGCAGTTACATGGGCGAGCAATCTGCGCCCGTCGCGGCCTGACGCGCGCGCCGCTTGAACGTTGTCTCAATACCAAAACAAGGAGCAGCGATGACTAAACTGATCGAGCCGGAGACCGTGGCGGACATACTGGAACGGGAACTCCAGCCTACGATTAAGGAATGGCTGAGCCGGGTGAACCTGGTTTCAGAGCTGACCAACGTGCCCCTGAGCGACCAGGACCGTACCGGCCATCTCCCCAAGCTGTTTCACGACCTGATCAGCCGCCTGCGTCTTGCCCGGGATGCCAAGCCCCCCGTCTCCGCCGCCGCCGCCGCGCACGGAAGAGTGCGCTTGGCGCAGGGCTACTCCGCCTCCATGCTCATTGAAGAGTCGCGCTTGTTTCAGGTCAGCACATTCGGCACATTGCATCGTCATCAGGATGAACTCAATCAAAAAAACGTCCTGTTGGACGTGATGACCATCGCCGACGAAGTGGATGCGCAACTCAGGGAAACCGTAGTCAGCTTCATGGCAGGGAAAGCAGCACTGTCCGTAGCCTGAGCACCGGCCGAAATCCTGAGCATAGCCGAAGGAGCTGTCATCCGGCTGTTTGCTCACTGCTAAGTGCTAAATTGCTAATTGCTGGGTTTATTTGGTCGGGGCGAGAGGATTTGAACCTCCGACCCCCTGCGCCCAAGGCAGGTGCGCT
>JBGPLR010000408.1:0-3784 GCA_041486545.1 Terriglobia bacterium | reverse complement strand
GCGATCGCAGGGCTCGACGCCATCCCAGGGCGGATCGGGGCTCCGCCCCGAAACCAAGGCCTCACTTGCGCAGTTGCAGATGCAAATGGACCGGCAGAAGACCACCTACAACATCATGTCGAATATCATGCGCATACAGCACGAAACCAACATGACTATCGTCAATAACATGGGACCCGGAGACTGGCATTATGAGTACCGGTCGCGATGAAGCCCACAACCTAGCGGGACGAATCCCATCCTTCGCGAAAATCAAAATCGCGAAAGAATTTGGCGTCCAGCGAGTTCCGTAAGGAAACCGCTGGACACCCAGCCGCAAAGTAAATCGGGCGGGGCCAGATCGAAAAGCAAGATTGCTTTGCGTCACGGATATAATGGCGCCGGAGGATTCTCAAAGTGGCCGATACTTCCACCCCTGCTCCCAGTCCTTCTCCGCGGCGGCGCGGAAAATGGATTCTGTTTGTCTTTACGGCGATCGTCCTCCTGCCGATCCTGGGATTTGCGGCCTGGACGGCGATCACCCTGCACGTGAGCTACTCCAGTGGCGAGCGCGTGGGCTATGTCCAGAAGATTTCCAAGAAAGGCTGGACCTGCAAAACGTGGGAAGGCGAACTGGCCATGGTGAGCATGCCGGGAACCTTGCCGCAGATCTTCTCGTTCACCATCCGCGATGAGGCGGTTGCGCGAAAAGTCATGGATGCGGCCGGCCAGCGCGTGGCCCTTACCTACGAGCAGCACCGCGGCGTGCCGACACAGTGCTTCGGCGAGACCGAGTACTTCATCACCGGGGTTCGGGCGTTGGGACCGTAGGTCTTTTTCTTCTAACCCCGACGCGAAACGAGGGGCCAAGATTTCAGAAAAGGCCAGTTGCTATTTGCTAATTGCCAATTGCTAATACGCGTGCAACTTGCGCGCTTCGCGGACTACATCCTCTACTTTCGGCAAGAAGAAATGCTCCAGCGGGGGAGAGAACGGCACCGGTGTATCGAGGGCCGTGATGCGGACGATGGGGCCGTCCAGATCGTCAAAAGCTTCTTCATTGATGATGGCGGCAATTTCGCCAGCCAGACCGCCGGTCCTGGTGTCTTCATGCAGCAGGATCACTTTGTTGGTCTTCTTCACGGTCTGCGTGATGGCCTGGCGGTCAAGCGGTGAGAGCGTTCTCAGATCAAGGATCTCGATCTCAATTCCTTCTTTGGCCAGCAGGTCCGCGGCTTCCTGCGCGGTGTGGACCATGGCCGCATAAGTAATGACGCTCAGGTCGCGGCCTTCGCGATGCAAACGCGCTTTGCCGATAGGGACGGTGTAGTCGCCCTCAGGGACTTCGTCCTTAATGCGGCGGTAGAGAAACTTGTGTTCCAGGAAAAGCACGGGGTTGTTGTCGCGGATGGCCGACTTGATCAGCCCCTTGGCGTCGGCGGGCGTGGACGGAGCAACCACTTTCATCCCCGGCGTGTGGACGAAGTACATCTCAGGATTTTGCGAATGGAACGGCCCGCCGTGGACGCCGCCCCCGCAGGGCCCGCGCAGGACCAGCGGAGCGGGCGCACCCCAGCGGTAATGCGACTTGGCCACCATGTTCACGATCTGGTTGAAGGCGCAACCGATGAAGTCCATGAACTGGAATTCGCACACCGCACGCATGCCGGTAAGGGCGGCGCCAAACGCCGCGCCCACGATGGCTGATTCGGCGATGGGCGTATCAATCACCCGCGCGGGGCCAAAGTGGTGGATGAATCCGTCGGTCACTTTGAACGCGCCGCCGTAGATGCCGATGTCTTCGCCAATGCAGAAGACGGTGGGGTCAGACTCCATCTCTTCCCAGAGTCCCTGCCGGATTGCTTCCAAGTATGTCGCCTGAGCCATGAAAACCCTTTACCACGTGATTTGCACTGATGACACTGATCAGACTTAGCAATTAGCAATTGGCAAATGGCAATTTGCAAAAAGCGCCGAGCGCTATCGTTTCACTTCGCAAAGTAGTTCCGCAAGACGACGTAGAGCAAGTATCCTGCGAATCCGGTGAAAACCGCCCCTGCAACTCGAAAGCCGAAGCGGTTCCAATCATTCAACATTTCACCGCCCTTGCGGGCTCCCGAACTCCTGACGAACCGGTCAGGATTGACTACATGAGCTACACCCATCCCGGCGAAGAATACGAGGATTACGACGACCCCCATTATTTTCCACGCGCTGTCCGGGTGCATAGGAGTGCCGCCCCTACGGGGCTCGATTCCTTTCCTGCGCTTTACCAAGGCCTTACGGCCTGGGCTACCATTGTTCCGCGCCTTCGGCGCTCGGTTTTCCGTTTCAGCTGACAGTGAATCTAGAACAAGAAATTCTTGAGTGAGCCATTCACGATGATTGATTTGCTCCCCACCCTTTTCAGATCAATATCATCAGCGTTCATCAGTGGTAAGGGTTTGGTTTTGCTAATTGCTAACTACTAATTGCTAGTTGCTTACTTAAAATGTATCGCCGCTTCCGTCTCTTTCAGTTTTCCCACACTCCGCCGGGCTTTCTGCGGCATGCCGTACTTGGGCTTGATCTGGTGGCAGCCGTCGCAATAGACGCCTTCGGCGGCGGTGTGGCCTTCCGGCATGGGAGAGTTTTCCGCGAACTCGCGCTCGGCGTCGATTTCTTTTTCGATGCCCGCGATCATCTCTTTGTCCTGCGCCGGTGTGAGCCATTTTTTCTCCATCAGATATTTTCGGAAGCGGTCAATGCAGTCTCGCTTGCGCCAGAACGCGTGCATCTCTTTGGGGACGTAGGCCGCAGCGTCGTGGATGGCATGGCCCTTCATGCGCATCAACTTGGCTTCAATCAGCGTTGGCCCTTCGCCGCGATGCGCGCGTTCCACAGCTTCATAGGTTGCGTCGTAAACCTGGCAGGCATCGGTGCCGTCAATGATCACGCCGGGCATGCCGTAGCCGATGGCGCGATTGGCCAGGTCTTTTACGTTGACCTGATATTCCGTAGGCGTGGAGTAGGCCCAGAGATTACTCTCGATGATCAGCACCAGGCCCAGCTTGCGCACGGCAGCAAAGTTGATGCCTTCATAGCTCACGCCGGTGGATTGGCCTCCGTCGCCGATCCATGTCAGGCACGCCAGTTCTTTTCCTTGCAGCCTTGCTCCCAAAGACACGCCGGCCATTACCGGAAGCAGATCGCCCAGCATGGAGATGGGCGCCACCATGTGCCGTTTTTCAATGTCGCCGTAATGCGACGTGCCGTCTTTGCCGTGCGTGGGCGAACCGGCCTTGGCCATGTACTGCATCATGATGTCGCGCGCGTGAAAGCCGCGGACCAGCTGCGCGCCCTGGTTGCGGATCATGGGCGCGAACCAGTCGTCGGGCCCGAGCGCGTAAGCGGAAGCGCAGGAGCAGGCTTCCTGTCCCAGGCCAAAGTAAACGCCGCCCACGACTTTACTCTGCTTGTAGAGATTCTCCAGCGCTACTTCCATGCGGCGGTTCATCAGCATCCAGCGGTAGAGCTCCAGATGCTGGTCTTTATTTAAGTATTTCGATTCGCGGATGGGCGGGACGGGCGTGTTGAGTTTGCCGGTGATTTCGTAGTGCACTTCCGGACCGCTGGTGACTTCGCGAACGGTAAACTCCGGGTGCTCTAGACGCCAGTCGGGAATGCCGTACTGGTTCACCTGGACGGCGGGAGCTTTTGCGGCGGCCTTGCTGCTTGCGGGACGGCCGTTCGTCGGACGACCATTGTTGGATGGCGCGCCTTTTGCAATCTGTTTCGGGCGAGAATTCTTTGCGACTTTGGGTTT
>JBGPLR010000407.1:0-3785 GCA_041486545.1 Terriglobia bacterium | reverse complement strand
TGAAGGCGCTGATCGCCGTGCCCTGAATGACGATGCCGCCGAGCGGACCGGTATTAGTGCTGTTGACAGTCCCGCCAGAGAACTCGATGGTGTTGGTGGTGGGTGCGACAGGTGTTTGCGCGCTGGCCAGTGCCGCGAACGCAATAAGAATAATGAAGCAGAACCATGCGCGGGCTGAAATTCGCCGCCCGCAGCATACGCCTTGCTCGGCGGCTGTCCATGTGGAGGTATTCATTTTTTGCCTTCCCGTCCATGAGCCTGTGGCTCAAGGATCTTTTCAATTGGGCAAGGCATCATCCGTTGTGTCAAATAAAAGGCTGCCTTCAGATAAGACATCCATTTCACGCGGCCGCACCTCAGCACACGTAAGCTCGAACCTTCGGCCAGCGCCGTGACCTGTGAAAGCCGGAAGAGCAGGGCAGGGCGCAACTCAGCGAAAGTTCGCTCATTAAGGTTTTAGGCCGGAAGGATTAGAGGCCGATTGATTGTGGATTAAAATCTCTAATGTTCGGTCTTGGACACACGTATCGTCCGCCTCTGACGCACGCAACCCATTGAATCAATGGACTGGACTGTTCTTAATCTAACGTGGAGTTGGCAGATTTCCGGGGCTTATCGGGTGAAGGTTAAGGGTTTTGCCAGGAATTTCACCGTTCCACTTTCATTTCGGCTGTCTTCAACGAACCTTGAACGTGATGTCCGCATCGAAGAGGTCCGGCTTGCCGTCATGAGTATAGGGGCGGAAACTCCACTGACGCAGCGCGCGATCACCCGCCGTAAAGAGCCGGGTCGATACATTGTTGGGGTTTTGGACTCCGAGGACTTTCCCGTGCTCATCCACTGAAACCCGCAACGTGAATGTTTTTCTGGCGGAGGGTTTACCCGGTGGCGACTGCGCTTCGACCACTCGAGTGGCCAGCTTGCGGGCCTCGCTGTCATTCAGCACGGGAACAGGGTCGAGTGTGGTTGCGAAAGCAAATGTCAGCACTGATTCCATCTGCATGGGCACGCCGTTCACGTACGGCTGAAACCGCCAGCGCAATACCTGGTCGCGCGCCGCGTCGCTGACCTCAGGATTGTCTGAGCCCACAAACCACGCTTCGCGTACATGCCCGTTGCGGTCTGTGGAGATGTAGAGCGCAAGTTGCCCGGAGGCCTTGCCTCTGCGGACCACAGGCCACTTGATGTCAGGGGCATCCACGATGATCCTGCGCGCCGTGTCCTGTCCAACTTCAACACTCCGGATCATTTGCGGCGGGTGCGCCGGCTGGCCCACAACAAAAAGCTGTTCGTCCGCGTTTGTAGCGCGCTGCAACTCCACGATCTCAGCACTTATCGTTGTGCCAGGCCGGGGGCTGATGATGATCCGTCGCGCAACCTGCTTGCCGCCGAAAGGCTTATAGTCCTGAAACTCTGCGCGATAGCCCGGCGTGGACACGGCCTTGAGTAGACCGTCCTTGCCCCGAAAACAGAATGACAATTGCAGAGTGGACTGCGCTGGAGGAACGCCAGAGTGTGTTTGTAGGTTGAGGCAGGCGGTGGATTGCGTGGAATCGCTGGGCAGGTCCACTCGTCCGGCCAATCGCTTCACCTGTTCCAGCATTGGCAGCGGATCAAGAATTGCAGTAACCAGATCATGCAGCCAAAAAGGATAATAGTCACTGGTGTTCTGTTCGGAGGTTTTGTCGCCATTCACGATCAGCACCTGGGAAAAGCCTGGCGACTGGATCGTACGGCGCCACTTCGTGGGCGAAATCCAATATTCTTCCACATCGGCGCGGTAGTCTGAATGCGGGTTTCCAGTTTCCGCGATTGTTGCCCTGAGATGAAAAGGCAGGCTTCCCGGCAATGTCAGCTGCGATTGCTCCACAGCATGTTGCGCGGCCTCGGCAATAGGAACCATCTTATCGGCCGGTAGACCATACGCTGCAAACGGAATCATCCCGCCCAGCAACAGGAGAGCAGCTGATCGCATAGAACCACATATTCCCCTGCCAGGACGCAGAGTGTCAACTCAGTCTCCCGTCAAACAAATAATGATGATTAATGATGCGGAGGCAGTCGCACCGGTCATCGCCGCAACCTCTCTTGCACCACGGAGTGGCTCAATGCCAACTATGTGCCGCTGAAATGAGAATTATTAATGAGCCCCTAATGATCTCTTAAGCTTGGCCTCTTAACCTAGAGTGCGGCAAGTTTCTCAGGCAAGAGCTCGCGCCTTTTTAGCGGTTGTGCAGGGGGCTGGAGCTCTTCCGTTCTGGTAAAGCTAAACACCTCGGCTGCAACGTCAACGATCTTCGCTATCGTTAATGTCCTGCGGCGAGGCCTTTTTGCCCTGTGGGCGCCAGGGGTCTGACATTCTCAGCCCTGGGTGCTTGCAGGAGCCCGAGGGAATGCGGCACAAGCGGCACGGCACGATTTGGAAAGAAGGTCCTGTCCTCCCCCAAAGCGTCGCAGCCGCAACTGGGGTTCGGAAGAGCAAGGTGGGCCAGGCTCCTCCTGTGCATCACCTCGCATACCGGACATCTCATGGTGTCGCGATTCCCGCTTGAACTGCGCGCAAAGCGCGGTTCCCCCGAAGAGGCTGGCGATTTGCCCCGCCAGCCTCTTTACTTCTTCTTCGCGGATACAACTTCTCTGACATGGCAAGCTCCCGGCTTGCCTGGACTGCACCCAAGTTGGCGTTAAACGTGGGGTTGGATGTTATCTTTGAGGTGGTGACGACTGCGCGGTGCTCGACCCCGGGAGACCATGTCTATCAACATTCTAAAAAGGCTTTTTGAGCAGCATTTCCGCTTGCCGGTCGCGCAGGTGCAGCCGCTGCAGGGCCAATTGGGAGGCTCCGGACGCAATATCATCCGGCTGACCGGCGGAGACGTGAGCGCCGTCGGCATTCTGTACGACGTGCGTGAAGAGAACGTTGCCTTCATCGAATTCTCCAGGCACTTCCGGCGGCTGGGCTTGCCGGTGCCGGAGATATATGCCGAAGATTTGAGCCAGGGCGCATATCTGGAAGAGGACCTGGGCGACACCACGCTCTTTCAGTTTCTCTCGACGAACCGCGCGGGAGATATCGTCGCTCCTCCGGCGGCGGAAGCCTATCGCAAGGTGCTGTCCGTGTTGCCGCGCTTTCAGATCGAAGCCGGCCGTGAACTGAATTACCAGGTGTGCTATCCGCGCGGCAGCTTTGACAGCCAATCCGTGGCGTGGGACCTGAACTATTTCAAATACCATTTTCTTAAGCTGGCCGGAATCCCCTTCAACGAGCAGGCACTGGAAGACGATTTTGCCCGTCTAACAGAGTTGTTGTTGACCGCCCGCGGCGATTACTTTCTCTATCGGGATTTCCAGTCACGCAACGTAATGCTGCGGGAAGGGAAGCCGTTTTTCCTGGACTACCAGGGCGGACGCAAGGGTGCGTTGCAATATGATGTCGCGTCTCTGCTCTACGACGCTAAGGCTGACCTGCCGCCCCTGTTGCGCCAGCAACTACTTGATCACTATCTCAATGCGGTTGCCGGTTTCGTCGAAATAGACCGAGAAGCCTTCATGCGGCCTTACTATGGATACGTCTACGTCCGTATCATGCAGGCCCTGGGCGCGTATGGCTTCCGCGGCTTCTTTGAACGCAAGTCGCACTTTCTGCAAAGCGTACCGTACGCGCTGAAGAACCTGCGATGGCTGCTGGACCACGTGGAACTCCCCGTCGCCCTGCCTGCGCTGATGGCCGCGTTCGAAAGCATTGTGGCGTCAGAAAAACTGCAGGAGCTTTCTACAAAAACAGA
>JBGPLR010000406.1:0-3798 GCA_041486545.1 Terriglobia bacterium | reverse complement strand
CTTGCCGAAGCCAATGCCGGCAAAACCGATTGGAAGCTTTGGGGACCATATCTCGCCGAGCGTCAATGGGGCACGGTGCGCGAGGATTACTCGCCGGGCGGAACCGCGTGGGAATATTTTCCGCACGACCATGCCCGCAGCCGTGCCTATCGCTGGGGCGAGGACGGCATCGCGGGCATCAGCGACAGGGAGCAAAACCTCTGTCTTTCGTTGGCGCTTTGGAATGGCAAAGACCCGATTCTCAAGGAGAGGTTGTTCGGCCTGACCAACAGCGAAGGCAATCACGGCGAAGACGTAAAAGAATATTACTTCTACCTGGACAGTACGCCCACGCACTCTTACATGAAGTATCTCTATAAGTATCCGCAGGCCGAGTTCCCCTACGAGCAGTTGCTGGAAGAAAATCAGCGGCGGAGCAAGAACGATGGGGAATTTGAACTCATGGATACCGGCGTGTTCCAGGACGAGCGCTATTTTGACGTCTTTGTTGAATACGCCAAGACCAGCCCAGATGACATCTGCATCATGCTGCGGGTGGCGAACCGAGGACCGGAAGCGGCAGAAATCCATCTGCTGCCAACGCTATGGTTCCGCAACATGTGGTCGTGGGACCTGGGGAGTCCAAAGCCTGGGCTGGACCTGGACAAGGCCGGCGCGATTCACGCGGCAGATGCCGAACTGGGCGACTACTATCTATACTTTGAGGCGGGCGGCACTCCGCTGTTTACTGAGAATGAAACCAATACCCAGCGCTTGTGGGGCGTCGCGAACAACTCCCCGTTCGTGAAAGACGCTTTTCATCGCTGGGTGATCAACGGAGAGACTTCCGCCGTCAACCCGCAGACGCGCGGCACCAAGGCCGCCATCCATTACAAACTGGTGATCGCAGCGGGCCAGGAAGCGGCGGTCAAGCTGCGTCTGGCGCAAGAAGACGCACCGGCCGCGACCGGCGACATGCTGAGCGCCGGGTTTGATCGCACATTCCAACTGCGCCGGCAGGAAGCGGACGAGTTTTACGACAGCGTGGTTCCAGAGACTGCGAACGAAGATCAGCGTAGCGTGATGCGCCAGGCTTTTGCCGGACTCCTCTGGGGCAAGCAGTTCTATCACTACGTTGTGCGTGACTGGCTCAACGGTGACCCGGGCCAGCCTCCGCCTCCTCCAGAGCGCAAGAGAGGACGCAACCACGCCTGGGAACATCTCTACAACGCTGACATTATTTCCATGCCCGACAAATGGGAGTATCCCTGGTACGCGGCTTGGGACCTGGGGTTCCATTGCGTGTCGCTCGCCCTGGTGGATCCGGACTTTGCCAAAGAACAACTGGTGCTGATGTTGCGTGAGTGGTATATGCATCCCAACGGGCAGATTCCCGCATACGAATGGGCTTTTGGAGAAGTTAATCCTCCGGTGCATGCCTGGGCGGCGTACCAGGTGTACCTCACGGACAAAGCGAAGAACGACGGCCACGGGGACACGCAATTTCTGGAGCGCGTCTTCCACAAGCTGCTGCTGAATTTCACCTGGTGGGTGAACCGCAAAGACGTGGAGGGCATGAACGTGTTCCAAGGCGGTTTTCTAGGGCTGGACAACATTGGTGTGTTTGATCGGCGTGCGGACCTGCCCGCGGGAGGAAACGTCGAGCAGTCTGACGGCACCAGTTGGATGGCCATGTATTCACTCGATATGCTGGCCATCGCTCTGGAACTGGCTGCCGGCGATGTCACATATGAAGACGTGGCCAGCAAATTCTGGGAGCACTTTGTTTACATCGCGCGCGCGATGAACCACATGGGCGATGACGGCCTGTCCTTGTGGAACCAGGAAGACAATTTCTTTTACGACGTGCTGCATCTCCCGGACGGGACGCGCTTGCCCCTGCGCGTGCGCTCCATGGTGGGATTGATCCCCTTGTATGCCGTCCAGATTCTTGAACCGGCCCTGCTCGATTCCATGCCGTCATTTAAGCGCCGCCTGGAATGGTTCATTGAAAACCGCAAAGACCTCATCGGCAACATGGCTTGCATGAAGACCCCCGGCCACCAGGAACGGCGGCTTTTATCCATCGCCAGCAGGGAACAGCTGCGGAGCATCCTGCAGGTGATGCTGGACGAAAATGAGTTCCTCTCGCCTTGCGGCATTCGCGCGTTGTCGCGATATCACAAAGACCATCCGTACACGCTGGAGCTGGATGGCACAACGCATTCGGTGGACTATGAGCCGGCGGAATCCAGGTCCGGCCTTTTTGGAGGCAATTCCAACTGGCGCGGGCCCATCTGGTTTCCGGTGAATTATTTACTGGTGCACGCTTTGCGCCGTTTCCACCAGTATTATGGCGACTCATTCAAGGTAGAGTGCCCCGCGCGGTCCGGCCGGATGGCCAATCTTGACGAAGTTGCTGATGAGATCGCGCGCCGCTTGGTCAGTACGTTTGAAAGAGACGCGGAAGGCCGGCGCCCGGTGTTCGGCAGCAATGATAAGTTCCAATCCGATCCTCACTGGCGCGACTACCTGCCTTTCTATGAATATTTTCATGGCGACACCGGGGCCGGCATGGGCGCCAGCCACCAAACCGGCTGGACGGCCCTGGCTGCCAGCATGATTTGGGAGCTGCACCTAAAGGCCAGCGGGCAGGGCGGTATCGCAGTGGATTTGCGGGCAGAGACTTAGCCGCAGCCGCAAAGCGCTTATGTCTTGAGAGCAGGCTCCGCGGCGGTCACCATGGCTTGCGCAACGGCTTGGACCGTGCGCCGAACGTCGTCCTCTGAAGTCCGCCAGTTGCATACGCTCACTCGCATGGCACGCCGGCCGCTCCACGTGGTTCCTCCAAAGAACGCTTCGCCGGTCTTGGCAATCGCGGCGATCACCCGGTCGGTATGGCGATCGTGGTCAGTGCCTTGGGGATCAAGAAAGCGCACCAGGCCTTGATTGATGACCGGCTGCCACAGTACTTCTGCGCCGGGCAGCCGCCCAATGCCCGCCACAATAGCCTGAGCATGCGTGCAGCAGCGTTCCACAATGTCGGCGACACCGCTGCGTCCAAGTTCGCGCACCGCGGCGTAGGTGGCGAAACCTCTAGCGCGACGGGAAAATTCAGGGTTCCAATCCATCTGATCACGAGCCACAGAGTCCAGGACGAGGTAAGGCGCGTCATAGGACATGGAGGCGCGATGCGACTGGGGATGCGCCACGAAGGCGAATCCGGAGTCATAAGGGACGTTGAGCCATTTGTGACCGTCGGTGGCCCACGAGTCGGCGGCCGCCATGCCTTCCGTCAGGTGGCGGTACTTGGGACTCGCCGCGGCCCACAATCCAAAGGCCCCGTCCACATGCACCCACGCGCCGTGCTGGTGCGCGATTGGAATCAGACCAGGGAAGTCGTCAAACGAACCGAGATTTATTTCGCCTGCCTGCAGCAGCAGAATCGTAGGTGAGGAGGTTTTTTCCTGGAAAGCCTGACTCACCGCTTCCGGCTGAATGCGCCCCTGGGAGTCCGTGGCCAGGCACTCGATGTTGGCCGTGCCCAGGCCGAGCAGGCGAATGGCGCGGTCCACCGATCCATGGCGCTGGTCGCTGGAGAGGATTCGAATCAAGGGACTTCCGCTGAGGCCGCGTTCTTCAACGTTCCAGCCGCGTTTTTTCAGGAGATGATGCCGCGCAGCGGCCAGGCACGTGGCGTGGGCCATCTGGCATCCGGTGACGAAAGCAAAGCTGGCTGACTCCGGCAATTGAAAGAGCTGCTTGAGCCAGGCCCCGGCTGTTTCTTCAACCACAGCGGCCGCAGGCGCGGTGGCATAG
>JBGPLR010000405.1:0-3805 GCA_041486545.1 Terriglobia bacterium | reverse complement strand
TTCCCGGCAACAACCTGGTCCTGGGCAAGCACTCCGGGCGGCACGCGCTGGGCAAGCGCCTGGCGGAACTGGGCCACCCCGTGGCGCAGCATGATCTGGATTCGGTTTACCTGCGCTTCATGAAACTGGCGGAGAGCAAGAAGAACATTTATGACCAGGACTTGATTTCCCTGCTGCCGGCAGCGCCGCGGCCGAGCCCAGCCCTTCAACCAGCGGCCAACTAATATTCCAGAGGACCAGCATTAGAGGTATCGCCATTTCAGAAAGATTGGGGACCATGCGTACGAAGTTCAAGATTACAGTGCTTCCGGGCGACGGCGTTGGCCCGGAAGTATGCCGTGAAGCAGTGCGCGCGTTGAAGACACTGACTCACTATTACGATTGCGACTTTCAGTTCGACGAAAAGCCCATCGGTGGCGCCGCCATTCGCGCCCACCAGACGCCTTTGCCGGACGACACGCTGCAAGCCTGCTTGCTGAGCGACGCTGTCTTCTTGGGCGCGGTAGGCACGCCGGAGTTTGATCATCTCTCCAGCGAGCAGCGTCCGGAAGCCGGCCTGCTGCGCCTGCGCACTGCGCTGGGCGGATTCGCCAATCTGCGTCCCGCGGTTTCTTACCCGGCCATTGCCGACTGCTCTCCCCTGCGCGCCTCACGGGTGAAGGGCGCGGACGTGCTCATTGTGCGCGAACTGCTGGGCGGAATTTATTTTGCCCATCCTCGCGGCTTTGCCGCTGACGGCAACTCGGCGCACAACACCATGCGCTATTCCGTGGAAGAGATTGAGCGCGTGGCCCGCGTGGCCTTTGAGCAGGCGCGGACGCGGCGCAAGAAAGTTACGTCCGTGGACAAAGCCAACGTGCTGGAGACTTCGCAATTGTGGCGGCGAACCGTCATCCGCGTGGCCCGCGATTATCCTGACGTCCAGCTGGACCACATGTACGTGGACGCGTGCGCCATGCACCTGATCACTACGCCAACTCGTTTTGACGTTATCCTGACCGAAAATCTTTTTGGCGACATTCTTTCCGATGAAGCCGCCGCCATTACCGGTTCGCTGGGTATGCTGGGGTCGGCGACCATCGGCGGCGAAGTGAATTTGTACGAGCCGGTGCACGGCTCGGCCCCGGACATCGCGGGAAAAGGCATTGCCAATCCGCTGGGCGCGATTGCATCAGCAGCCATGTTGCTGCGCCACTCCGCCGGCATGGCCCAGGAAGCCGCGGACCTGGAAGACGCCATCGGCCACGTGCTGGAAGCTGGCCATCGCACCGCCGACTTGCTGGCGACTCAACCAGTTGCGCCGGGGCTGCCTGAACAACGCCAGCCGCATCTGGTCAGCACCAGTGAGATGGGCAAACTGGTGGAGCGCGCTTTTGCCGCCAGGCTCGACCGTCGCTTCGCGTATCATGCCGTTTGATTGAAGGAGCTTGATGCCGGCCCGCACGCTGTTCGAAAAAATCTGGGACCGCCACACCGTCTGCGCCGGGCCGGAAGGCTCCACCATCCTTTATATAGACCTGCACCTGGTCCATGAAGTCACTTCGCCGCAGGCGTTTGAGGGTCTGCGCGTCGCTGGACGCAAGCTGCGCCGCCCTGACCTGACCTTCGCCACCGTGGACCACAACATTCCCACCACCGGCAACCGCATGGTGATTGAGGATCCGCTGGCGCGCACGCAGGTGGAAGCCCTGCGGCAGAACTGCCGCGAGTTCGGAGTACCGCTGTTTGATCTGGAAGCGCCGGAGCAAGGCATTGTCCACGTGATTGGCCCGGAGTTGGGACTGACCCAGCCGGGGATGACCATCGTCTGCGGTGACAGCCACACCAGCACGCACGGAGCTTTCGGGTCACTGGCGTTTGGCATCGGCACGTCAGAAGTGGAGCACGTGATGGCCACGCAGTGCCTGGTGCAGAAGAAACCCAAGACCATGCTGGTGAATTTTGCGGGCCAGGCGGGCGCCGGCGTCACGTCAAAAGATTTGATTCTGGCGCTGATCGCGCAGATTGGCACCGACGGCGGCTCCGGCCACGTGATGGAGTATGCGGGCGAGGCCATCCGCGCGCTGTCCTTGGAAGCGCGCATGACCATCTGCAACATGAGTATTGAAGCCGGAGCGCGCGCCGGGATGATCGCGCCCGACCAGACCACATTCGACTATCTCCGCGGACGCCGCTTCGCACCAAAACATTCTCAGCAAGCCGAAACTGATTGGGCAACGCTGAAGACTGATCCTGGAGCGAAGTTTGACGCCACGGTGGAGATCAACGCCGCGCGCATTGCGCCGTTCGTCACCTGGGGAACCAATCCCGGCATGGCCGCGCCGGTCACCGGCGAAGTCCCGGACCCAGACCGCGCCGCCAACGATTCCGAACGCAACGGCATGCTGCGGGCCCTGGAGTATATGGACCTGCGTCCAGGAACGCGGATTGAGGAAATCCCCGTGGACCGCGTATTCATCGGCTCATGCACCAACGCGCGCCTGGAAGACATTCGCGCCGCGGCAAGAGTCATCAAAGGCTACAAGGTTTTTAACGGGATCCAGGCCATGGTGGTGCCCGGCTCGCAGCAAGTCAAACGTGCTGCTGAGTTGGAAGGTTTGCACACGATCTTTCGCGACGCGGGCTTTGAGTGGCGCGAAGCCGGGTGCTCCATGTGCCTGGGCATGAATGCTGACCGTCTGCTGCCGGGGGAGCGTTGTGCTTCCACCAGCAACCGCAATTTTGAAGGACGCCAGGGCGCCGGCGGACGCACCCACCTGGTCAGTCCCGCGATGGCGGCAGCGGCGGCAGTCGCCGGACATTTTGTGGACATCAGGAACTGGGCTTATAAAAGTTAGCCGGCAAGAGAAATGCGGGACTCGTCACTCATGCAAAGCTTCACCACACATACCGGGCTGGCCGCGCCGCTGGAACGCGAGAACGTGGATACCGACCAGATCATCCCCAAGCAGTTTCTCAAACGCACGGGGCGCACCGGCTACGGCGAATGTCTTTTTTTCGACTGGCGTTTTGATCCCGCCGGCAAACCCAACCCGGCGTTCCCGCTCAACGCGCTGCAGTATGCCGGGGCCAGCATTCTTCTTGCCGGAAAAAACTTTGGATGCGGCTCCTCGCGCGAGCACGCGGTATGGGCGCTGCGCGACTACGGTTTCCGCGCGGTGATTGCGCCTTCGTTTGCTGACATCTTCGCCAACAATTGCGCCAAGAACGGCGTGCTGGCCGTGGCCCTGGCGCCTGATGAGATTGCCGCTCTCATGGCGCGCGCGTCCGCGGACCGGCTCATGGTGAATGTTGATCTGGAAAAATGCGAAGTATCCACGGCTGGCGGCTTTCTCGCCAAATTTACCGTGGAGCCCTTCCGCCGCATGTGCCTGCTGGAGGGCATGGATGAAATCGGCATGACGCTGAGGCACGAAGTGGAAATCGCGGCGTATGAGCAACGCCACGCACAAACCTAAGAACTCAACCACAAAGGACACAAAGGTTCACGAAGTTGGTTGCTTTAAGTTGAAGCCACCTTCGTGTTCCTTCGTGTCCTTTGTGGTTTAAAGGTCTTGTTTCTTATTGCGGAATCACCGGCGTGATCACTCCGGTGCTGGTATTGCCCAGCATGCCCAGGGCCTGGATCGCCGGGCCCGGACTCACCGTCATACGGACGTTGGCCGCGCCCGTGGGTACCGAGCCGCCGAACCAGTCTGCAATCACGTCGCGGGTAATCCTCTTTCCCGCCGTGGCCGCGCCGGACAAGCCGGGCAAGATAAAGGAGAACGTTGCCGGCGGCGCCAGCGATGCGTTGCTCGAGTTC
>JBGPLR010000404.1:0-3811 GCA_041486545.1 Terriglobia bacterium | reverse complement strand
GGGCACCAGGACTTCGAGATTGAAGCGCTCCAGGCGCGAAGAGATGAAGTCCTGCTCCATGGTGAACCGTGTCCCCAGCAGGCCGACTTTCTTCAGCTTGCGCGCGACGATGGCGTCACCGCAGGCGTCGGCAATGTGCAGGAAGGGCAGGCGCGTGCCGCGCTCAATTTGACCGGCCACTTTGTGCAGGGTGTTGGTGCAGAGCAAGAGCAGGTCAGCGCCGCCGGCTTCCAGGCGACGGGCCGCGTCCACCAGGATGCGCGCCGCGTCCGCCCAGCGGTCTTCACGCATGGCCGGCTCAATCTCCGCGAAGTCCACGGAGTAGAGAAGGATCTTGGCGGAATGCAAGCCGCCCAGCCGCGCATGGGCCGTCTGGTTCAGAATGCGATAGTACTCAATGGTGGACGCCCAACTCATCCCGCCGATCAGACCAATGGTTTTCATGGGACTCGCTCTGATGAGAACAGATTTCGTGGAAAGAAAAATGGTAGCACGGGAAAAGTGACCCAAAATCTTTGAAACACGGAGGAAAGGAGGAAGCGGAGGCGAAAAGGAGCGATCATGTCGGGTCGGGGAAGCAGAGCTACGACGCTCTGGTAACTGCCCGATTAGGTATCGCTGCACCCTTTGTGCTACACTGTAAGTGCTTTAGGTTCCTGGTTTCAGGGGCTGCCGTGATCGAGATCTGGTCCGGAACTCCCCGATTCAATTTTCCCCGGGTATCTTCAGCAAACAAATCAACTTAATCGGCATGAGATCACTCTGCCCAGACGTTTGATAACGTCTCGCCGGACCGGCGCCGACCAAGAGAGCAAAACGAAACGAATGGTTCGCTTTACCGAACTACCAATATCTCCCTATCTACAGGACCGCCTTGCTGCGGCCCAATTTGTAATCCCTACGGAAGTCCAGGCTGCGGCGATTCCGCACGCTATTCTGGGCAAAGACATTCTGGCCACGGCACAGACCGGGACCGGCAAAACGCTGGCCTTCCTGGTGCCCATTATTGAACGGCTGCTGGCCAAGCCCACCAAGGGCGTCCAGGTGCTAGTGCTGGTTCCCACGCGTGAACTGGCCATGCAGATCAACAAGCAATTTGAACAGCTTCGCGGCAAAAAGCTGCCGGCTGCAGCGTTGCTGATCGGCGGAAGCTCCGAGCGCACGCAGATTGACCTCCTGAAGCACGGCGCGCAACTGGTGGTCGCGACTCCTGGCCGCTTTGAAGACCTGCTGGACCGCCGCATGTTCCACCTGCAGAACGTCAACACCCTGGTGCTGGACGAAGCCGACCGCATGCTGGACATGGGCTTCATCCCCGCCATCCGCCGCATCGTGGCGCAACTGCCGCGCGCGCGCCAGACCATGTGCTTTTCTGCAACCCTTGATCCTTCCGTCGCCCACCTGATGGAAGACTACCTGAAACATCCTGTCCGGCTGGCCTTCGGCTCCACCCGCAAAGCGTCTGAGAGCGTAGACCTGACGGCGTACGAAGTCCCGGCGGACCAGAAGCTCGCTTTGCTGAAGCGCCTGATTGAAGGCGAAGATGGACGGAGCCTGGTGTTTGTGCGGACCAAGCGTGCCACGCAGCGCGTTGCCGACAAACTGGAACGCGCCGGAGTGCGCGTCTCAGTGATTCACGGCGACCGCTCGCAGCCGCAGCGCAACGCCGCACTGGCCGCTTTCCAGCAAGGAAAATCCAAGGTGCTGGTGGCGACGGATGTGGCCTCACGCGGCATCCACGTGGACAACATTGCCCAGGTGATCAATTACGATCTACCCGCCGTGGCTGAAGACTTTATCCACCGCGCCGGACGCACCGGCCGCGCCGGCCTTTCCGGCAACGCCATCACCTTCTTTACTCCGCTGGAGCGTTCTGATCTGGCAGCCCTGGAACGGGGCCTGCAGCTGAAGATCCGGCGCGAGCGCGTGGCTTCCGACCTGCAAAAGGAACCGCGAGTGATGCCCGTGGACGTTTCCAATCTGGTGCCGGTATCGGTCAAGCCTGGCTCCAAGAAGATGCGGCTGCCCGGAGAAGTGCTTCAGCTCCACATCTAAACCGCGGAGTTGAATCAACACCGCGGAACAGACCAAACGGGGGAGTCACGGAGAAAACAATCTCACGTGGCTCCCCGCTTTCTTGGTCAAGCTCTTTATGCCCGATTCAGCCGCCGGTGTTTGATCTTTTCAATTTGTTCCTGTGCGTCACGCGCCTCTGTTTCTTTTTGGCCCTGCGGGCTTCAGCAAATTTGTCCACAGCTTTAGACGCAGCAGGATGCTTTTGCGGACTTGCCGGGGCTTCGGACATTGCTTTTGGTTCCGATTGATCTGTTGCGATAGTGCCCATCTTCTTTTTTCTCCTTCACTCATTTCAGCCTTGTCGCTGAACTTGCACTGCCAAGATTCAATGTGTCCCGCTACAAAAAGCATACGCACGCCGGCGCGGGGCAACTGTTCAATTGTGATCATCTTTTGCCGCTGCTAGGGTCCCAAAAGAAGGCAACGGCCGAAGGTTGGTGTGTCACGGGGTGCTCACAAAATGCCCGGTCAAGAAGCGCATGGTGGCCAAGTCGTACTCCCGCTTGTGCCCGCATTTGGAGCAACTGCGGGTTGTCTTGCCATTGACCGTCCTGGGGAAAGAATAACTCTGCTCGCCATGAATGCATTTCGGAGTGGCCCGCGAGCATAGCCACACGGCCCCGCCCAACAACATTAAGACGGATCCCGCCGACCAGGAGAGAGTCTTGGTGATCAAACGCATGGCGAACTCACGGAGCGGAAATAACGCGGACGGCGAAGCACGCAAGCGCAGTCCATACGGCGGGCCGCAAAACGCGGGGAAACGAATATCAATCGCATTCAACCTCTCGCTTTTTCATCAGTTGCGCAGGGTCGCCGCGAGAGTGGAGTAATGGATTCCAGATTGTGCTGGCGGAGAAGTTGCGAATGACTTGTCTTAAGGCTAGTCCTGGGCATGGGTGAAAGCAACTGATATTTCGCTGAGCTATTGGAAATCGCGGCTTCAGAGCAATAGTGCACATCTTTTCCAGACGCGAAATGTCATAGTCAAGCGTTACACGAGCTGCCCCTGAGCGGCAGTGCGAGGCATCGCAGGAGGTGCGCTGATGCTTTGGACAGTCTTCATGCTTCTTATGTTCGCGTGGATGCTGGGCTTGGTCCTGGAGTTTCGACTGGGAGCCATGCCTTTAGTGACCGTGCTTTCAACCATCTTGGCTTTTGTCAATGTGATTCGCCGCACCGCTTTTGTGAAGGCCGGGTGGCACGTGAGACCGCAGGGTTCAGCGAAAAGACTGAACACGATGAGGCCAGGGCAACATTGAAAATGTCAGTTCCTAAGGAAGTAGTCATCATGTCTCAAATCCCCGTGATAGAAGAAATTCCTCTTGTTTCCGTCAGGGCCTCGGAACCGCGGACCTGGGCTGGCACCAAAGTCAAAGCCGGGCACAAACGGAGCACCCACTATCTCCATCTGATGGCTTTTCCATGCACTTTATGCAACGGGCCCGTAATCGTTGGGTGGATCGGCAGGCGCGCAGATGACATCACGAAAGAAACCGAGATCAACGGGATCGGAGCAACATGCCTGGTGTGTGGCTCGCGGCCGAAAGGACCGGTTGACCCAATGGTGGCGCGTCACTTCCGGCCGGTTGAATGGGAATGGATGATCGAGAAGCAAGCAGGGACCACCGAGCCCCACGCCGATCCGCTCTCCGCGGAACGGTCGCAGGACGCCGGTGCTGATTAACGGCAGTTCCCCGGAAATGCCAGAATGGCCCCTGATTGGAAGCCTCTG
>JBGPLR010000403.1:0-3816 GCA_041486545.1 Terriglobia bacterium | reverse complement strand
TACGGCGCCACCGCTGCTGCTGGCTGCCGCGGCCGTCTGGTTATAAGTGAAGCTGCTGGGCGAAGGAACGGACGTAATGGTGAACGTGCCATTAAAGCTGGTGTTAGCAACGCCCTGGATGGAGACCACCTTGCCGACAGAAAGCTGATGCGGCACGTTGGTGGTGATGGTAACCACATTGGCTGAGCGGATGGCCGTAACGATAGGCGGCCGGGGCGCAAAGGTGGCGGAGCCGCAAGTTCCCGCTCCGACTGTGACCTGGCAAACCGGGCTGCTCATGCTGCCGCCACCCGCCGTGTCCGTGGGAGGGATGTTGCGAGGAGCGGTTACGATTCCGCCACCGCTGACGGCATCGATTCCCGCCTGAAGATAGGTAAATGTACTCGCTGTCGGCTGCGACGCGACCGTAAATGTTCCGTTGAAACTTGCGTTGGCTACGCCACTGATGGTGACCACCGTGCCAGGCGCAAGCTGAAAAACGGGGCTCGAAGTGATGGTTACGACGCCGCCGATGCGCTGGGCACCGTTGGTGGCAGCGATCTGGAGCGTAGGCGACGGGAATTGCGTCAGTGGAATCGTCTGGCTATAGGTGAAGGAGGTGGGGCTGGGAACAGTAGCAACCGTGAACACACCATTAAAGCCTGGATCCGTCAGGAACGTACCGGACTGGATGGGGTTCGGTGTGGTTGGAGCATGCACCGCACTAACGGTGATGCTCTCGCCGGCAAAAAGCTGATGCGGCACCGTGGTGGTAATGGTGACCGCGCCGAGCACGTTGGCGCCGGAAATCGTATTGGTGCGGTTCGCGCCGCTGGGGTTGGCAATCGGCGCGTTCCCGCCGACGGAAAGTGTAGGGGGCAGCGCGTCCGCGACTACCGCGGATGCCGTTGCTGGACCGTTGTTCGTAACGTTGACCGTATATTGAATCGGGGCGCCGGCAAGGGCTGGATTGGGAACAGGGGACACTGCGAGAACGAGATCGGCGCTGGCGCAAGAGCGCGGCGGATAAGCCACTACGTCCTGGATTTGGCCGGGACGGTTGATGCCCAGGTCCTGCAAGGAAGCGAGCACGCCGCCATCGCCGATCCTGAAGGCGGCAACGCCGAACAGGTCGTCAGCAACGTACAGGAAAGTCCCGGTTGCGTCGGTGGTCATGCCCGCGGGTGTGTGAACTGTTCCGGTGCCGCCGAACTTTCCGGCGTTGGTGATGCTACCGTCACTGTTGACGACAAATGAATTGATGCTGGTGCTTGACTGGTTGCTCTGGAAGAGCAAGGTATTGTCCGGGCTATTGAGGACGATGTTGGAATTGGTGCCGCTGCTCGAAAACGGCGACCGCGGCGCGGGAGTGAGAACTCCAGCGGCGTCCACAACCCAGCCTTCAGCGATTGCTCCAACGGCAGTGGCTTCGCCGCTGTACAACCGATCGGCTTTGCAACTGAAATCAAGGGCGGAGAGACTGCCGGTGCCGAGCTTGGCGAACGGCGAACTCGCCACCGGAGTAAGCGCTCCGGCGCTGATGGTAAACATGGAAACACTGGTCTGACTGGACACCGCCAGGAAACGCCCGTCAGGGGAAATGCTCATGCTGGTATTGGGCGTGCAGCAGCTGGCGGTGCTGCTCAAAAATGTAAGCGCGCCATTCGCGGCGACGCTGAATGTCTGGATCTGCCCGTTGCTGGCGGCCATCAGGAATGCGCCGTCCGGCGTGACCGCAAGCGAGAAGCCCTGGCAGCTATCGGCTGTGAGCCCGCTGGGCAAAGGATTGCCAACCTTGGTCAGCGCGCCGGTGGCGGGATTGATCTGGAACGACGTGATCGTGCGATCGCCAGTATTGGCCACGAACAGCAGGCTATTGACCGGGCTGACCGCCATGCGGTTCAGGCCTTGGCACACAACGTTCGCACCCACGCCACCGGTCAGATAGGGCGAACCGGTTATTTGCGTGAGCGTGCCGGTTGAGGAAGCGCTGTAAGAGGAGACGGAGTTGGAAGACGACTGGTTGTTTACGTAAACATAGCCGCCTTGGGCCTGCGCGTTCACAGGGAGCACCAATGCCAGCGCGGCGAAAGCACAAATCGCCAGCGAGGTTAGGACCAGACACAGTGCGCGGGTAATTCTCCGTGGGGAGATCATGAGCGTTTCCTCCTAGGTTTCTGCCCAACAGGCGGATCGCCCGTCCACTGGACGGACCGCCATCACAACTTTTCTCGAAGCAGGGCGAAGCCCGGAAGGAGATGCCCTTGGCCCTTTGCGCCGTGTAACCCGACGCTTATATGTATCGCAACTTACGATCTCGTATTGAGATATCGTCTTGAGATATCGCCTTGCGATATATCCAGTCGAACGCTTTCACATTAAGGACGCATTAAAGCGACATTAAATCTCTCTACTGCTGAGTTTTTCTTTGGTCAAGGCGCTGCAAAGTGCAGCTGCTTGAGCTCTAGTCTTTTGTAAATGCATAGCTTGCAGCTTTCCCGGAAGGAGGCCCTGCTCATGCGGGACCAAATGAAAAGCTTCTGTTACGAGGGGACAAGATCCAACAAGGAACGTTCTAAAGGACCGATAGAACTGATCCGTAACTACTGAGAACCCGGAAGGCAGGTTGGGTTCTCTGACCCCGCAACGTCAAGATGATCTTCTCTCGCTCTCATTAGCAAGAGATTAACCTTCGATTAAAGTCTTTAATCCTGCTGTGCTCTTTCACCAGGGGACGGAACCAGAAGCGAGGTCCTTCTGGCGCAGCCTGGCTTTCTCGCCCTATGGGCTCCCCAAAAAGGCCCGCGGACAAATTGCCACCGGACAAATGGGTATGTTTGGAGTCTTACGGGACGAATTACACCTGCGCCTGGCGGATTGCTCACCATGACTGGTGGCCGATGCCGGCCGGGTGATGCTTCCCTGGCGTCTGCGCGGCCGCGCACTGACGGGTCAGCCCGGGCCGGTCATCACCTTGTCGAATCCAACGTTATGCCTGCCGGGATTGCCAGCGAGGTGGAAGCGCCAACGATGTTTCTGGAAGGCGCAATATTCCCCGACGTACCCCCCAGATTAGAGAAGACTGGCACATTCACGCCGTTGGAATTGGCGACGAAAACTTCAACCAGAGTATTGGATTTGTTCACCGCGATCTGGGCCGGCACGCTCAATGTGGTATTGGCGCCGGAAATCACTACGGCGGGGGAGGCGTTTCCGTTGGTGGCTCCGGCATTCACGTAGACCGTGATGCTGTTCCCGCCGGAGTTGCCGACAACCAATTTGCCCACCGCATCAACCCCGACGCCGGAGGGAGCATTAAGCTGGGTGGCCGCTCCCGTGACGGCCCGCGAAGGAGCCACCGTCAGGTTCAGGGTGCTCGCGTTGTCATAAATGTTGATGGCATTTGCGGCGGAATCGGCCAGGAAGAGACGGTTGTTTGTGCTATCCAAAAACATGGCGGAGATGACAAAACCGACCCGAATATCGCGTGTAAACGCAATATTTCCATTTGCCGTGGAAGCGGTAAAAACAAACACGTCCCGTGAGTCAGCGACATAGAGAAGATCTTTGGTTGCATCCACGGCCACGTCGGCCGGCAAAAGCAACCCGGTACCGGCGCCGGCAATGGTGCGTGTGGGAGCGACGTTGCCGCTCTTTGTGCTGGCAGCATCGAACACCAGGACGGACGCGTTCCCCACGTTCGCGACGAAAAGACGGTCGTTGGTCTCATCCACAAAAATATGCTGTGGAGAATTGAGCTGCGTTGTGGCCCCGGAGATGGTTGCCGCGGGGGCAACATTGCCGTTGGACGTAGCCGCACCGTTGAAACGCAGGATG
>JBGPLR010000402.1:0-3816 GCA_041486545.1 Terriglobia bacterium | reverse complement strand
TCCGCCTGAACGTGGTCACCTTGCATCTGCCGCCGCTGCGGGAGAGAAAGTCGGATATTCCGGCGCTGGTCCATTATTTCCTGGACAAGTTTGCTCCGGGCAAGATCATCGCCATTTCCCCGGAAGCCAACAAGTGCATGCTGCAGTACGATTGGCCGGGCAACGTGCGCGAGCTGGAAAACTGCATTGAGCGCGCGGTGGCCCTGGGCAGCCAGGACACCATTGGCCTGGAAGATTTGCCGCCGGCACTGCGGGAGCACGAGCCGGAGCGCGCGGCAAGAGCAGAAACATTCGTGGGAGACTCCGAGCGGCCGGCCTTAGACAACGACACTGACCTGGAAGAACTGGAACGCGCTACCATCCAACGGGTCTTCGAGCAGGTGCACGGCGACAAAGCGCTGGCCAGAAAGATGCTCGGGATCAGCCGCGCCACTCTGTATCGCAAACTCAAGCGCTACAACATTGCCATGGGGAAGCGCACCGCCGCAGCTTCATAGCGCGCGCGGGCTCTTATCTGGGCTTGACTGCGTGCTCTGCTTTGCCGGGTTCCGCCACGGGGATCTCGCACTTCCCGCCAATGCGGTAGCGGTTGCGGGCCAGAATCGGATAAAGCTTGCGCAAGACCCAGGGCAGCGGAGGGATGCTCAGCACCAGTCCCACAGGGAACATGAGCGGCATGCGCAGGAAGATCTGGCGGAAAGCATCGCCGCCGGTGTAGGTCTTGCCGTTGGGAAAGACCAGGTGCATGGTCTGTTCGCACTCCTGGAGATCCAGGTGGGGGAAGATCTTCAGCAGATCGTCGGCCTGGTAAGGCGTGGCGTCAAACTTCTTCAGCGTGTCCAGGCGATACAGCCACTTGAGATTGCCCGCACAGATTCCGCAGGCGCCGTCATAGATCACTACCGGCTTGTCAGGAATGGCATTCATATTGTCTCTATTTCTAGGTTAGCAGACCCGGGAACCGCCGTGCACGCTCTCGTCGCCACCCAGGGAGCGGTCCCGGCGGCAATGGGCCCAAAATTGAGATTCTTGTTTCATCTTGAGACAAAACGGGTGTTCGCGGCCTCTGGAAAACATCTTGCAACGTTCAGAATCAATGAGTTACTCATCCGGTGAGTTTGGCCGGGGTCGTGCATTTAAGTGTTTCAGCTAAGCTCGCCCTCAGCGAGCCAGGGTTCGGAAGAGGCGAACACAGGTGGGGACGCAGTCTGGCATATACAATTTTGATAACTTTCCCAGCCAAGTGCGCGGGCCGGCGGGATGAAGTGATCTGGACCAACAAAAGGTGACAACTTTAACTTTGAGTGCGGGTGAAATCACGGAATTCTGGCGCATATCCCGGCGCCTGCACGCCATCTATGCGGAACTGGACCAGATGTTTGAGCTGGGACAGCCGTCTTGTCCAGAGCTGGATAGCCGCCTGGACAGCTCTGACCCGGAAACCATGGACCGCGTGCAACAGTGGTTTGAAACCATGGACGCGCACGTCCAAGTGTGGCAGCTGCGCCAGCTGCTGCAAAGCACCAGTCTGCAGAATGAAGAAAACCTGCGCTACCTGATCAAGCGCCACCTGGACCGCAAAGAGAAAACGGAATCGGACAAAGAGAAGATTGATTTTCTGCTGGTGCAGTACTTCGCCCACTGCGCGCCGCATGGAATCAACGAACAACTGCTGAGCCTGGATGAAGTGGCCCAGGTGCTGGAGCCGGCCCTGGGAGCCACTCCGGAGATATACCCCGATTGGGCGCCCGGACTGGACGACAAACTGCAGAAGCTGAACGAATGCAATTGTTTGGAAGACCTGCAAAACTCCGGCGGCCTGCTGGAAGTCCGCGAACTGAAGCTTGCGGTGGGCGACAAGTATTTTGACCCTAGCCACCTGGTGGCGTTCACCCGCTTCAACTTCCGTGCCCGGCGCGCGTTTTTCAAGGCCATGCATCTGGACCTGCACGCCATCCGCGGCGCGGTGAACGAACTGGAGAGAATGGGATACACGACTCTTGACTGCCGCGAAGCCGGCTTGACGGAGAGTGAATCCCTGGACCAGGTGCGTCACGTGGTGCACCAGTGGAAGACGCCGTTTCGCGCTCCGTATTCCGGAGGCTCATCGTTCTTGCAACTAATCCTGCTGCGCCACGCGTTGCGCCTCAAGCTGCAGGAAGCCCATGCCCGCCATAGCGGCCAGGGCGGAGAAATACTGGAAGGCAGTGAAGATCCGGCGCAGCTGATGCCGCTGATCGCAGTGCCTGGGGAACCTGCGCATGCTGTAGCGGGAACATCCGCCAACATCGAAACGTCCGAATCGCCTGCGATGGCGGAAATGGCCGTCGGTCCGGCTGGAGATCGCTCTTTCGAATCCGCGGATGTGCGCGAGATTGATCTTGACCAGGCGCCCATTGAGCCCGTCCACGTACACGTTCAAGCCACCGCGCCACCGCCCCCAGCCGTTCACCTTGAAGCCGTTCATCCTGAAGCCGTACCCACTGCAGCCGTGGTTTCCGTAGCATCGGTCGCACTCGAATCGCCGGCGCCGCCGCCTCCGCCGCCGCCGCCGCCACCACCACCACCGCCGCCTCCAGCCGTGGAAAGGGCGAATGCGGCATTGGACGCCCCGGTGGCCATCCTCCCTTTAGGCGCCACGGAAGATCCAACTCCTGCGCAGCAAGAAACGTCGCAGGCTTCTGAGCAGGTTAAGGCGGGAGACGGCAACGCGGAACGAAACGCTGAAGAAAACGACGACCTGCACCGTTGCGTCGCAGACATCACGGCGCAGTTGGCCTCTGTACCTCCCAGGCACACGCCCACCGTTTCAGCCATTACCCTGGGCGGATGCAAGTTGTTGATCGCCACCTGGGAAGCTGAGGCATTCATTTTCGGCACAGACGATCTATCGAACGCGCTGAAGCGGACCGTGGCGGCCCGCACTATCCTGCATGTATGTCTGGAGCGGCACCGCAAAGGCGAGCCCACCGATCTGCCCGCGGCGCTGGAGATTGCGCAGCGCCAGGCTGACAAAATGCAAGCCAGCGTGGCCGAAGCCAAAGAGCTGAAGAATATTGACGCGGCGGTAAACCTGGCGGCCACCAGCAAGCGCCTGCTGGCGCTGATTGAGGAAAGCCACAAGATCGCTGGTTGATAGAGACGGACTGCGATCAGGTTCAGAAGATGAGAAGATGAGAAATAGTCTCACAGTGAGACTCCCCAGCCGTCTCAGGTTGGCGTTGGCGGCTCCTAAGGTTCAAGCCTGAACCAAGTTAAGTCTAAGATGTGCTTAAGTTTACGTCAGTTGTGCCGGTGCCGGGCCGCACCCGCGGCGTGGCTGCGCAATTGCTGTATTCCTTACCGGATAACTTTGGCTGAGGTCTGTCTGCAAGTGAGCAAGATTCTGATCGTTGACGATTCGCCGGCGGAAGTCAAACTGATGCAGTCGGTGCTGAACCGAGCGGGGTACGCGTCGGTGGCCGTGCATGATCCCCTGCGGCTGGAACAAATGATTGACATTGAGCGTCCCAGCCTGATCCTGATGGACGTGGTCA
Organism: Terriglobia bacterium; assembly: GCA_041486545.1. Taxonomy (GTDB): domain Bacteria; phylum Acidobacteriota; class Terriglobia; order Terriglobales; family Acidobacteriaceae; genus Angelobacter. Next base: position 280 of record JBGPLR010000402.1, on the reverse strand, counting down.
TGCCGCAGCGCAATGGCTTCCAGGCCTGCCGCGAACTGAAGGGCAAAGCCGAATACGCCGGGATTCCGGTGGTGATGGTGAGTTCCAAAAAGAACGAAAGCGACAAGTTCTGGGCCAAAGAGCAAGGCGCAGACGGCTACGTGACCAAGCCGTACACCGCGGAGCAGTTGCTGGTCGCGGTTCGAAAATTTATTGGCGCAGTCAAGGTGTAGCAGGCCAGGCAATGGAAGAACCACAACTCCAACCCGAACCAGTACCCGTGGATCTGTCAGCGGAGCAG
>JBGPLR010000401.1:0-3824 GCA_041486545.1 Terriglobia bacterium | reverse complement strand
GAGAAGATCCTATGACCTACTCGACTGTCTCACCACTGGGGTTCACCCATAAAAATCACACCTGTGTCACTCCTAAACTGTCTCACCCGAGGGGTTCACCTCAGGCGATCTGGAAGCTGGGGTTGCCGGGCGCAAACCAGACGTAGGGGCTGGGACTCGAAGTTCGTACAGCCCGGTAGTCGAACTGCACGCCGGTCACGATGTTGTGGCGATTGCCTACGGGCATGGCGTGTTCCATTGACAGACTGACCATATTCCCGTTGACGTCTATTTCACCCGAGGGATCGGCTATATGCGAGTAAGAAGCCTGGCCGATGGTTTCCGAGCCGGTCAAAGACTTGTGGATCCAGTGCATCTGTAAGCCTGTGCCGCTGTAGCCTTGAGAATCAGCAAAGGCAGAAAGATAAGGGGGTTTGTATGCCGCCATTGTGTTCATCGCGCCAATATTGCTGCCGAAGGTATCTCCTTCCAGCGTGAAGGTGTCTTGGCCTGAGAACCTGGTATCGATGCGGAAACCGCCATGGGTGGCACGCCAGGAGTCGTGAGCGGGCTGGCCAAACACGCCTTCCGTGGGCCCATCATCCAAATACTTTGAGTAGATTCGGTAGTTGGTGGATTTGCCCACCTTTCCCCCGTAGCGGACGGCCCCAAAACTGCGCTCCAGATTGCCTGCGCCCGCCGTGACCAGCACGCCCTGTGTTTCCTGGGCGGACTTGGTAATGATGTTGATCACGCCGTTGACCGCGTTTGTGCCCCATATGGTCGCGCCTGGCCCGCGGATGACCTCTATCCGCTCAATGTCCTCCAGCATCAGGTCCTGGTCGCTCCATATCACGCCAGAAAACAAGGGATGGAAAACACTGCGGCCATCAACGAGGACAAGCATCTTGTCAGAAAGTTGCTGGGTAAAACCACGGGCAGAAACCGCCCACGTGCTGCCATTGACTTGTGCTACATCCAGTCCCGGAACCATGCGAAGAAGTTCAGGAACGCTGCTGGCGGTGGAATTGCGAATGTCCTGCTGCGTGATCACAAAGATGGCTGCTGCCGTATCGCTGAGCTTCTGTTGTTTTTTGGAGACGGATGTGACTTCCACCCTGGAAAGTTGCTCCAGGCTCATCTGCGTCAGGTCCGGACGATCGTCCTGGGCGGACGCCGGAAGGACCATCGCCAGCAGGCAAATTCCCCCGGCGCACCAGCGTGCCATGTTGCCTACAGTACTTTTCATTCCCTGATCTCCCGGGTCCAACGCGGCGGAATCTTGAGTTCGTCTGCCCTCAATGCCAAAAGGCAGAGTCTTCCTGCGGCGCTTGAGTACCCTACATATGTAAACGGCAGAATTCGGGTGCACTTTAGATCACGCAGGCGATAGAGGCCATTGAGGGCGTATTAGAGAATCCTTAAGGCTGCCTAAAGAACTTTCAACTTCCGCCGATGACTTCATCAAGGCCTGAATTTGGTTGGGCCACCCACCATCGCTAACCTGCGGGCAGGCTTTGGGCGATGGAACGAAACGGGGACAAACTTCGACATGAAACACAACGGCTCGACCAGTCCGGCAAAGATGCCCACCAACTCTGTGCTGGTGGCGGATGATGATCCCCTTTTTCGCAAGCTTGTGGAGTCGTCGCTGAGAAAATGGAATTACCAGGTTGCCCTCGCGGAAAACGGCGAAGATGCATGGGCCATGCTGCAGGACGCGGACGCTCCGAAATTATTGGTCCTGGACTGGATGATGCCAGGTCTGGACGGTATCGAACTGTGTCGCCGAATCCGCGGACGCGACGTCACACCGCGTCCTTATATCATCCTGCTCACGGCGAATGACCAGAAAACACAGATCGCGCATGGCTTGAATTCCGGGGCCGACGATTACCTGACCAAGCCGTTTGACGGCAACGAACTGCAGGCCCGTGTGCACGTTGGGGCGCGCACGCTGGCGCTGCAGGACGCGCTGCATCGCAAGGAACAGGAATTACGTTTTGCCGCCACGCACGATTCACTCACCGGCCTTTGGAACCGCCGGGCGCTGATGGAGTTTCTGCACCACGACCTGGCACGGACCAGGCGCGCCGGATTCCCCATGAGCATCATGATGATTGATGTGGACCATTTCAAAAAGGTCAACGACAATTTCGGCCACTCTACCGGGGATGCGGTGTTGCGGGAAATCGCCCAGCGACTGCAAGGTTGCTGTCGCGACGACGACTGGGTGGGCCGCTACGGCGGAGAAGAATTTCTGGTGCTGGCTGAAAGCTGCGGAACGGAAGGCTTGCCGGCGTTCGGCGAACGCCTGCGCAAGTCGATTGCCGACCGTCCCGTGATCACCACCGCCGGTGAAATTCCATGCACTGTCAGCATTGGCGGCGTGGTGGTGAAACCCGAGGACCAAGGCACCTGTGATTCGCTGGTACAGATCGCCGATGCAGCGCTTTATCGCGCGAAAAACGCCGGCAGGAACCGCGTTGAACTTGCCGGGCTGGACGACAATCAACCGGTCCAGCGCCACCCGGCTTCCCTGGCTGCTCTTACTGCAATTTGATTTCTTTACCGTCTCCCCGTTGCATCCCGCCTGCAACGTTTCCCTCGCCCGGCTCTTCCATCATCACCAATTTTTTGGCGCTTCCGGCGGGCTCAGGGTATTGCGGCAGCACTTCCCGCAGGGCCCATTCAATGCGATCCACCGATTCTTTCATGTGCTGCAGTTGCATGGGATCCAGGCTGCAGTTCTGGTGCTGCGCACCCCAAAACTTGATGACCTGCAGGGCATTGCGGATGTGATGGTTGAGCTCCGCAATCGTTTTCATCCGCTCGCGCATCAGTTCATGGCGGCCCTTCACGTTCCGGGCGAACTGGTAGAAAAATGAGCCGGCGATGGCGCCGGTGATCATGTTGCTCAGCGCGATCAGGGTCCAGTTGGAAAAACCTTCGCGGTTGAGAAATACGTCCTGACTGATGCCCAGCACGAAAGCGAAGAACCCGATCAACATCGCGATCCAGCCAGCTCGCCGGGTCCAAAACGACTCAAACTGGACATTGTCCTTTGGCACAATCGCCATTGTAGCCCTTGGGTCAAATTCGCAACATTAAGTTTTTTCCGAAATTTCGCCCAACGCGCGGCCTTCGCTCTGCTGGATGCGCTTGAATAACCAAGGGTTAGGTCCATTAAGACTTCCGGATATGCCTTGGTGCCCCGCCGCTAAACTATTCCACTGTAACGGACTTAGCCAGGTTGCGCGGTTGATCCACGTCGCACCCGCGGCGCACCGCAATGTGGTATGCAAGCAACTGCAGCGGCACCACCTCCAGGATGGGCAACAGCAACTCCGGCGCCTGCGGGACGTACAGCACGTGGTCCACGGACTCCCTGATCTCCTCGTCGCCTTCCGTGGCCACGGCGATTACCTGGCCTTCACGGGCTTTCACTTCCTTCACGTTGGACATGGTCTTCTCATAGCGCTGAACCGACAGCGGGTCGCTCGGATCGGCGGTGGCGATCACCACCACCGGCAGGTTCTCATCAATCAGCGCGTTCGGGCCATGCTTCATCTCGCCCGCGGGATAGCCTTCCGCGTGGATATAGGAAATTTCTTTCAGCTTCAGCGCGCCTTCCAGCGCGATGGGATAATGTATGCCGCGCCCCAGAAACAAAAAGTCCTGTGACTTGGAATACCGCCGCGCCAGCTCTTCCACTTCATCGCAATTGGCCAGCCACGTTTCCAGCTTGCTTGGAATGCGCAGCAGCTCGTCAATTAGTTTCTTGCCTTGTTCCGGCGTGGTGACTCCGCGAACTTCGCCCAGATGCAGCGCCAGCAGAAACAGCG
>JBGPLR010000400.1:0-3830 GCA_041486545.1 Terriglobia bacterium | reverse complement strand
TTTGGCTAAACGTCGGCACATTGGCGGCCGTTGGATTGTTCTGGGGGCTTTCTCGAACGTACCAGCTATCAAATGCGCAGCGGGTTTTCATATTCCTTTTCATCACAGTGGCGCGCAGCATTCTGGACTACTGGTTGAATTGGGGATTTTATTTCCCCGAGGAGAAAGGGCCAGTTGCGCCGAATAGGGAACAAGGCGCAGCCGGTGCGACGAGTTAATGACGAGCTAATGACGAGCTAATATATGCCCATGGTTGCTGAAGATCCATTTCTGCGAGCTGCGATTGAGGAAGCCCGCCGGGGACGGCAGGAAGGCGGCATTCCCATCGGCTCCGTCATCGTGCACCGCAATGTCATCATCGGCCGCGGCCACAATCGCCGGGTGCAGAAGGGCAGCGCGATTCTGCATGGTGAAATGGATGCCCTGGAAAACGCAGGACGCCAGCCGGCCTCCGTGTATCGCGAGTGCACTCTTTACACTACTTTGTCGCCATGCCCCATGTGTTCCGGGGCGATTCTGCTCTACGGAATTCCTCGCGTGATCATCGGCGAGAACCGCACTTTCATGGGCGAAGAAGAGCTTCTGCGCTCCCGCGGCGTGTCGGTCCAGGTCCTGCAAGACGCCGAATGCATCGGTTTGATGGAGGAATTTATCCGCACTCATCCAGGCTTGTGGAACGAGGACATCGGCCAGGAAAGCGTGGATTCTTCGCGATGAACGTCCCCGCCGCTTAACTTGTATGCAGAGCCTTATTCGAGCAGCGATCCTGAAAATCCCTCGCGGCAAAGTGTCGACGTACGGCGCCATCGCCCGCGCGGCCGGCAATCCCCGGGCCGCACGCCAGGTGGTGCGGGCGCTGCGGCAGTCACATGGTTTGCCGTGGCACCGCGTAGTGGCCGCCGGAGGGCGCATCGCGCTGCCCGGTGAATTCGCTTTTGAACAGCGCCTCCGCCTGGAAGCCGAGGGCGTCAAGTTCGCGGGCAAGAAAGTCAGGATGAAGGAGTTCGAGTTCGTCTTCGCCAAGGCCGCACGGCGTAAGAAGCGGCCGACCAAGAGTTTGACTAAGCGGTCTAATCCCAAAAAACACGCGAATCGAAAGAGGCGCTCCACGTAGAGACGTAGCACTGCTACGTCTCGCCGCTTCGTGCTCCGTAGCCTGCCCTGAACGAAGTCGAATGGGTGTCCTTTGTGGTTAAAGGGTTCCCTCCGCCGGCTTTGCGGCGTCGGGACAAAGCAAAGAGCTCAAGCCGCCGCCGGTTCCAGCGACCGCTGCGCTGACTGGCGGATGAATTTCCGCATGATGTTGGCCCACATTACCTTCTTGCGGTTGCGGTTCTCGTCGCCACGGCGGCCCTGGGCCAAAGTCTCCAGCAGGGATTTGATCTTAAGCACGGGCAGCAGCGCGGACTCCGCCGGGCTTGCCCCGTAGGCCGCCAGGAAACTTTCCTGTACGCCGCGGATGATGCCGCGGTCGCAGAAAGGATATTTTTCCAGCGCTTCCACCGCGGCCATGAACTGGGCCACGTCTTCCAGCGACGCGCTTTGCCGCTGCATTCTGGAGAAGTCGTTGAACCCGGCGCCGTCATTGGTCACCATGACATTGAGCGGGGTGAATTCGCCCAGTACGGCTGAGCTGGGCAAAGGCTTCTTGATGCACTCCAGGGCCGCGCGCGCGCCGCTGAGGACCATCTGGATGGAGCCATCGTCCAGGCCTTGTTCGCGGCAATTTGCGCAAAGAGCTTCCAGGCGGGACATCACCGCGCCGCCGTCGAACGGTGGAGCGACTTGCGCGGTCGCTTTGTGGAAACGCCGCAGCCACTCGCCGGCATGGCGTGCTGCCGCGGCAACGTTGCCGGCCGCCGATCCCGGCAGCAGCGCCGCTTTCATGATCATGGATTGCAGAGGCAGCCCGGAAACCTTGGCGGTGACCACCGCGCCCAGCCGGCTGAAGTCGCCCAGGGGACGTGGAACGCCCGCCACTCTCTTCCGCGATAACGTCTCGTGGGCGTACTGCAGGTTGGCGTTCTCCTGCCGCGCCCGGTCTTTGGCGTGCGCGCTGTTCTTGCCCGGACGGTAAACCTTCACCGCCATTCGCTCCACACCACGGGCAAAGTCCGCGCACAAGTCGTACACAAAGTGGTCGTGCCTGGGTGCATGACCCACCACGCGCAGGTTGTGCAGCTCGCCGCAGGCGGGATAGAGGCTGGAGGCGTTTTCTTTCAGATCAACAAGTACCTGGTCCAAAACCGTTTCTGGCATTGTCATGCTCCCTCAAGTTTTGAGACTGGATTCTGCGGTTGTCCGCGAGGCGAGGGCTTGTCCAGACCGCGGTGCGGCTCAAGCTCTCTTGGTCAGATGAAGTTGCGCTCAGCTGATGAAGAGCAGTTTTTGTTCCAGACGGCTGGCGCTGGGTATCTTTTTGAGATTGCCTACAACTTAATGACTTACGAGGATTGATCGCGCGAAAAAGACTTAGCCGGGTGGAACTAAGCTGCCAACAGTCGGCACAAAGAACGCAATCCGTATGAAGTTGTTACCTAGCGAACAAACCCGGGCTTAAGGTTGAGTCGCGGAAGAGTCGCTGCGTGTACGCTACTCGCCAGCGGTTCTTAGTAAATGAATTGCAGTGGCGAGGCCGACTTGCGCGCCGAGCCACATGGCTGAGTCGCAGAAGAATCTCCGCGCGTGCTTTACTCGTCGGCGGTCTTAATAGAAAAGGTACTTTCTCCACTTGATGTCCGAGCGTCCGATCATGCGCATGATGTGACGGCTGGTGTGCAAGGTGAACGGGCGCGGCTCCTTGAACAGGCGCATGTCGGTTTCGCCGAGCAAGTGATTGCCCTTGCGGCGATTGCACGGGTGGCAGCAGGCCACCAGATTTTCCCATGTGGACGAGCCCCCGCGCGAACGCGGGACCACGTGGTCCAGCGTGAGGTCGCTGGAGGAGAGCACCACGCCGCAATACTGGCAGGTATTGCGGTCGCGCAGCAGGATGTTCTTGCGCGAGAGGGCGCGGGTCTGGTGCGGAATGCGGCGATACTCGAGCAGGCGAATCACCGAAGGCACACGCATGGTGATGCGCGCGGCATGCAGGCTGTTGGCGTTCTCCTCTTCCGGCATGGCCAGGCCCTTGAGCACCAGAACAATGGCCCGGCGGGCGGCGCAGATGTTGATGGGCTCATAAGAAGCGTTCAACACCAGCACCGGCGTCTGCATGATGACGCTCTTGCGGGGCGGCGGCGCTTCCTGCGGCGCTTCCGAATGATGTCGTTTGTTGCGTCCCCTGTCTTGCATGGCCGTCAGTTACCTCCCGGAGAAACGGCGGTTGCCGCCGCTGGTCCGTTCCCCAACTCTTTGGTGGCCCGCGCGACCGTGGCCACATAAACCGCTTTCGCTCCGGCGCGCAGCAATACGCGCGCACATTCGCCGGCCGTGGTGCCGGTGGTCATCACGTCATCCACGATCAGGATGGTCTGTCCCTTGATCTTTTCGCGCTGGACCACGGCAAAAGCTCCGCGCACGTTGGCGCGACGCTGCGGGCGCGTCAGCCCGGTCTGCGACGCCGTTTCCCGTTTCCGTATGAGCGCAGCAGTTTCTAAGCTGACCGCGCCGGTTTTTAATTGGATGCTGGCCGATGCCGCCTGGAAGCGAACAAACGCCCGGGCAATCTCTTCCGCCTGATTGAACCCGCGAGTGCGACGCTTGCCCGGCCACAGCGGGACTGGAATGACCACGAAGTTCGCGGGCAATTTCAGTTCGGCGACGGCAATATCCAGGAAGCGCGCCAGTGTCTTTGCGGCGGGCTTGACTTGCTGGTACTTGAACAGATG
>JBGPLR010000399.1:0-3859 GCA_041486545.1 Terriglobia bacterium | reverse complement strand
GCCCGCGCGCGGCCGGTGCTTTCGTCGCAATCAATCAGCACCGCGCAAAATCGCGGGTCGCCTTTGGCGGCTTCAAATCTCGCCGGCAGTCCGAAAAGAAACCGCTGCAGGATCTGGTCTTTCTCCACACCGATCACGCTGTCATACGGCCCGGTCATCCCCACATCCGTCTGGTAGGCCGTACCCTTGGGCAGCACACGGTTGTCCGCCGTAGGGACGTGGGTGTGCGTGCCCAGAACGGCGGTAACGCGCCCGTCGAGATACCAGCCCAAAGCGATCTTCTCTGACGTGGCTTCCGCGTGAAAATCCACGATCACGATCTTCGCCGTGATCTGCTTGAGCAACGCGTCAGCCTTGCGGAAAGGATCATCATTGTCCGCCATGAAGACGCGGCCTTGCAGGTTGATCACCGCATAGGCTTGCCCGTTGCGCGCGACCCCCTGATACCATCCCACTCCCGGAACGCCTTCAGCGTAGTTCGCCGGACGCAGCACGCGCCGCGCCTGGCTGTTGGGGTTGCCGTTGGCGGAATTGAAATACTCAATGATCTCGCGCTTGTCCCAGACGTGGTTTCCGGTGGTCAGCACTTCACAGCCCAGGCCAAACAGCTCTTCGGCGATAGACGGAGTCACGCCGAAGCCGCCCGCGGAGTTTTCCGCGTTGGCGATGATCAGCTCCACTTTGTTGGTTTCCACCACGTGCCCCAGGTGGTCATGGACGATTTTGCGGCCGGCGTTCCCAAAAATGTCGCCGATAAAGAGGATCTGCATGAGTCTTTGATACTACCATTTTCGCTTTGCGCGCCCGCCATTCGAGAAAGCAGCCGTCGACGCTGTTCAGTTCCATCCGGCTTTCAGCGCGCCCACTCAACCTCCGTCAGGAAATCGTAGTTGCCGGAGGGCTGCGGATGCACGTTGCGCACCCGCGAGGAATGCACCATGACGTTGTCCATGTACCAGAAATCAATGTAGGGAAGCTCGCGCGCCAGGATCTGCTGCACGTCGTGGTAAATCTGTTTGCGCCTGGTCTGGTCCACCGTCTTGCGGCCTTCATCAATCAACTTGTCCACCTGAGGGTTGGAGTAGTAGCCGCGGTTGGCGCGCTTGGGCGGAAAACTGCCGGAATAGAAAACGTATTCGAAGATGTCCGGGTCCTGGTTGCTGCCGCCCACCCAGCGCAGCGAATAGAGTTGGAACGAGCCTTTAGTGATGTCGGAGTAAAACGTGCCGAACTCAAAGCTGCGGATGTCCAGGGCGATTCCCACTTCGCGCAACTGTTGCTGCAGCACCGCGGCCAGAATTCGCGTGGTTTCTTCGGTGGAAGTTTTCATCGTCAGATGAAACCGGACGCCGTCCGGGCCGCGGGGAAATCCGGCGGCATCAAGCAGGGCGTTGGCCTTTTCCGGAGAGCGCGGGTAATGGGCCACGTCGCTGGAATACGCCCAGTGCTGCGGAGGAAGCACGCTGTCCGCCAGCCGCCCGTAACCGCCGAAGAGCGCCTGCAATATGATGTCGCGATCAATGGCGTAGGCCAGCGCCTGGCGCACGCAGACGTCTTTAAGGATGGGATCGCGCAAATTGAAGGCCATGTACACCAGTCCTGTGCCGGGTTCCCGAACCACCTTGAGGTTGCGTTCACGGCGCAGCGTGTTCACCAGGTCAGCCGTGAGCGAATTAGGAGGCGTAAGATCAGCGCTCCCCTTTCGCAGCTCAAGCGCGCGCGTGGTGGTGTCCAGGACCACGGCAAAGCGCACGCGGGCGACCTTGGCGGGCGTGGTCCAGTACGCATCATTGCGCTCCACAATCACCTCGCGGTCAGTCTCCTGGCTGACAAAGCGAAACGGCCCCGAACCAACCGGCTTGCTGGTGACCTCTTTGCCGCTGCCGTAAGGCACAATGCCGAACGCGCCGTCGCTCAGGCTCCACAGCAGGGTCGCGTCGGGTTCGCTCAGGTGGATGATGAGCGTGGCGTCGTCCGGCGCTTCCACCGCGGACACATGCCGGTACGCGGCCGCCCGCAGGCTCACCACGGTCTTGTTCAGCAGGGAATCCAGCGTCCATTTCACGTCGCGCGATGTCAGCGCCCGGCCATCATGAAAGTGAATGCCTTTGCGCAGATGGAACACGTAGGTCTGCGGGTCGGGCGTCTCCCACTTTTCCGCTACCCACGGTTGCAACACAAAGTGATCGTCCTTGCGGACGAGAGAATCAAAGATCAACCCGTCAATGCGTTCGGAATAGGCATCGGTCCCCACCCGGGGATCAAGGTTCGTAGGACTGTTCTCAATGATCATCACCAGCGTGTCGGGGTCCGGACGGCTGGAGCAGGAGATGCACAGTGCGCCCACTGCGAAAACCAAAAGCAATAACCATAAAGGAGCACGAAGAAGTTGGGTGCCACGAAAGCAAGCCCTCTGTGTTCCTTCGTGTCCTTTGTGGTTAAACATGAGAGATCTTTCCCAGCACCGTAGGTCGCTTCGCTCCTGTTGCCGAAGGAATGTTCCCCGGCTGGCGATGCCACGTCTGGTACGCCAGCACGGCGAAGGCCGCGGCTTCTTTGGCCTGGCTGGGGATTCCGAAGTCGTCCGTGGTTTTGAGCTTGAGGCCGAGGGCGCTGGCTTCTTCACCCAGCATGCGCATCAGTGTGCGATTTTCCGTGCCGCCGCCGGAGACAATGTAGTCGCGGAAGCGGCCGCGCGGCAGGACGAACCTCTTGATCGCCTGCGCGATGGAACCGGCAGTCAGCGCCGTGGCCGTGGCGACGATGTCTTCTTTAGCGGCGCGCGCACATTTGCGCAGAAACGCCCGGGCGTAGTCGCGGCCAAATTCCTCGCGTCCCGCGGTCTTCGGCGGTTTCCGCGTGAAGTATGGGTTGCGCAGTGATTCTTCAAGCACTGCTTTAAGTATCTTGCCGCGTCCCGCAATGGCCCCGCCACGGTCAAAGGGCTTGCCGAAAAGCGTCTGCGTAAGCTGGTCCATGAGCATGTTGCCCGGGCCGGTATCAAAAGCCAGCACGTCTTCCGGACGGGCGCCTGCGGGGATGGCTGTGAGGTTGGCGATGCCGCCAAGATTCTGCACAATTCGGCCGGCGCGCGCGTCGCGGAACAGAGCGTAGTCGAGAAAAGGAACCAGCGGCGCGCCTTTGCCGCCGGCCGCCATGTCGGCAGGGCGAAAGTCGGACACCACAGGCACGCCCAGACGGCGGGCCAGCACCGCGCCCTCGCCAGTCTGCCAGGTGCAGGCGATCTTGCGCCCAAGATACGGCGCGGCTTCGCCCTGATGGTAGATGGTCTGGCCGTGGCAACCGGCCGAATCCAGCTTGCGGACCTTGAGGGCTTTTTGCGTGCGTTGCACTGCTTCAGCATAAAGTTCGCCGAGAAGAAAGTTAAGACGTGACAGCTCGGCCACGCTGATCCAGTCCGCGTTCATGGCGCGGAGAATCGCCGAACGCACCGTCTCCGGGTACGCGAAGTGCCGGTGTCCCAAAAGCTTAAGGCGAAGCTTGAAGCCCGAGCCGGAGAGGCGCACCAGGGCCACATCAATGCCATCCGCCGACGTGCCGCTCATGATTCCGGCAACGATCAAGCAATGTTCTCCACTGGCTCCGCGGACGAGACTCCGCCGAGGCCGCCACCGCCGCCCCCGCCATCAACGAGGCGCGAAAATTCCTGGACGATCCTTCTGAGCTTTTCCACCACTTTGGTCTTAGGCTCGCGGGCAAAGCCGCGCAACTCCGCCGATCTCTTCTTCAGGTTCAGCACGCGGCGGGCGGCCTGGGCGACATGATCGGCGAACTTGCGATCTTTTTCCGCGGCGCGCAGCACGGCTTCGTAGCCGCGCCAGACCAGTTCCTGGTTGTG
>JBGPLR010000398.1:0-3862 GCA_041486545.1 Terriglobia bacterium | reverse complement strand
CTGAATTCATGCGATATCTCCAATAAAAGCATTTATAGCATAGCTAAGCATGACAAGCAAGCATTCTGCTGCATGTTGTATAGCTTAAACGAGTTATACATGGTTGCAGTGACCAACGGATGAAACGCACATCATTGGCCTGCTAAACTGCCCTGTTGTCTTCTGATCCCCAACTCGGGTTCACCTTCACCCACGCTCCGGCGCGCAGCATCTGGCGCGTGGCTGATTTGGTCAGCGCTGTCCGCACTACCGTGGAACGCGGCTTCACCGACATTTGGGTGGAAGGCGAAATTTCAAACTTCCGTCCCGCGGATTCCGGCCACCTGTACTTCACGCTCAAAGACGGCGATGCCCAGCTTCGCGTAGTGATGTTCCGCAGCCAGGCCCGTCTGCTGCGCTTCCGTCCGGACAACGGCATGCAGATCGTGGCCCGCGGCCGCATCACCATCTATGACGCGCGCGGTGAACTGCAGCTGTCCGCAGAATTTCTGGAGCCGCTCGGCGCCGGCGCGCTGCAACTGGCGTTTGAGCAACTGAAAGCCAAGCTGGCGCAGGAAGGTCTGTTTGAGGCGTCGCGCAAGAAGGCCATTCCCCAGTTGCCTCGCCGCATTGGCGTGGTAACTTCGCCGCGCGGCGCGGCGCTGCAGGACATCCTCAACATTCTGGCGCGGCGGCACGAGAGTGTCAGCGTGTTGATTTACCCGGCGCAGGTGCAGGGCGAAGCTGCCGCGGAAGAAGTCGCCGGCGGTTTAAAGTATTTCAACCGCGCCAAGAGCGTTGACGTCATCATCATCGCGCGCGGCGGCGGCTCGGTAGAAGACCTGGCGGCATTCAATGATGAAGCCCTGGCCCGGACCATCGCCGCGTCCGCGCTGCCGGTGATTTCAGCCGTAGGCCATGAAACGGATTTCACCATCGCCGACTTCGTCGCCGACTTGCGCGCGCCCACGCCTTCCGCCGCCGCCGAGCTGGTGATTGATTCCAAGCGCCAGTTGGCCGAACATCTGGAGCATCTGCACCAGCGGCTGGCCCGCGCCGCGCGCTACCGCCTGCTGATGGCGCGCAGCCGTCTCACCGAACTTGCCCAGAATGGCGCGTTCGCCCGCACGCAGGATTTGCTGGGCCGCCGCGCGCAGCGGCTGGACGAGATGGTCTTCCGCCTGGCTACGGCTTTTACCGAAGGGCTGCGCGGATATCATCGCCGCCTGGAAGGAGCGGCCTCGCGGGTGACTCATTTTGATTTTCGCCGCGCCCTTACGCTGACCCGCACTCGCCTGGACGCAAACTCTCGCGCGCTGCTTCGCGCCATGTCTGCACGGCATGCGAAAGATCGCGCCCGGCTGAATGAGCTTTCCGGCAAACTAGACGCGCTCTCGCCGGTGAAGATCCTGGAACGCGGCTACGCCCTGGTATTTGACGCGCAAGGCCAGTTGATCAACGACGCATCAAAGCTCAGGCCCGGTGATGCAATTTCTGCCCGCGTTTCCAAGGGAACCTTCAAGGCGGAAATCAAGGAAACGAGAAAAGACTAACCACGGAGGACACAGAGGAACACGGAGGGTAGCAGGCTTTCTGATGATCACGGATTCTGCTGACCCCCATTCTAAAGGCTTGTTCTTGCTCCCTCTGCGTCCTCTGTGTCCTCTGTGGTAGAAAAGAGCGAAGGTACTCTTTTGAGAAAACTCTTTGGAACGGACGGAATTCGGGCCATCGCCGGCGAATACCCTCTGGACAAGAAAACCATCTTTGCCGTGGGCCGCGCGCTGGGCGACCACCTGCCTGCCGGGCCGCGCCGCGTGGTGATCGGCCTGGACACGCGCGAATCAAGCGCCTGGATCGCCGCCGTTCTCTCCGCCGGCTTGCGCCAGGCAGGAGTCGAAGTAAAGTCTGCGGGTGTCATCACCACTCCGGGTGTCGCTTACGTCACGCATACGCAGGATTTTTCCGCAGGCGTGGTGATCTCGGCCTCGCACAATCCCTGGCAGGACAACGGCATCAAAGTGTTCGGGGGCGACGGCTACAAGCTCCCCGACGCCACCGAACTGGAGATTGAAACCGAGATTTTTTCGCTGTTGAATTCTTCCGGCAAAGAGAGCGCTGCAGCTTCAGCGGACGCCACAGTCGCTGAAGATCCCAGCCTGCGCGCGGCTTACATCAACTGGCTGGCCCATCCCATTGCCGGCCTGGAGAAACTCAAGGCGGTTGTGGATTGCGCCAACGGCGCGGCCAGCGCGATTGCCCCGGAGGTCTTCCGCCGCTGCGGGCTGCAAGCGCAGTACACCCACAGCTCGCCCAACGGCCGCAACATCAATGAAAACTGCGGCGCCTTGCATCCAGAGGTGGTGGCCCGCGAAGTAGTGGCGCGCAACGCGGACCTGGGCATCTGCTTTGATGGCGACGCCGACCGCGCGCTCTTCGCCGACGCGGCCGGCACAATTGTTAACGGCGACGCCGTCATGCTGCTCCTGGCACAGGAACTGAAGTCGCAGAACGAACTGGCGCATGACACAGTCGTCGCCACTACCATGTCCAACATGGGTCTGGAAATTGCGTTGCGTGCCTCCGGCATCAGCATGCTGCGCGCGCCGGTGGGCGATAAGTATGTGCTGGAAGTAATGCAGAAAACCGGCGCCGTACTGGGGGGCGAGCAGTCAGGCCATATTATTCTTTCGCGCGAAGCCACCACGGGAGACGGCCTGCTTACCGCGCTGCATGTTTTGCAAGTAGTCTGCCGCAGCGGCAAGTCTCTGGCTGAGCTGGTAAGCGCCCTGAAAGTTTTCCCGCAAACCATCAAGAATGTGCGCGTGCGGGAGAAGCGCCCTCTGGAGCAGATTCCGGAAGTCACCGCCGCCATCCGCCAGGCTGAAGGCGAACTGAACGGCAACGGGCGCATCAATGTGCGCTACTCCGGCACTGAAGCGCTGGCGCGCGTGATGGTGGAAGCCACGGACGAGGCAACCGTGCATCGGCTGGCGAACAGGATTGCCGCTGCGCTGGATGCGGTACTGGGAACCGGCGTTGTTTCCGCTTGAGCGTTTCGCGCAGTTCGTCTTGATATCACTGGACGCCCTGGCTTGTATCGCTCTCGGTGCTGTGCGATAGTCCCTCTTACTATGAGTCCTGCAACAAAAGTCTGGCTCCAGCGCGCTACGGTCGTACTAATCGTGGTGCTTGTGTCCGCGCTCATTGTGCCCAGATTCGCCGTGGCAAGCCTCGGGCTGGGTGTTTTCAGCTTGGCATCGGTAGGCCTTGTGGCGATGGTTTTAGGGTTGCCGTTCCTGGCATGGCTTGTATTCGGCGCCTTCTACAAAGTATTTCTCAAGCCAAACGTGCGCGCATGGCACATCAACCGCATACGCAACAACCGCTATCTCAGGGAAGCTGTTGATCGCGGTGACCGCGGCAATTGAATAAAAGCTGTTTGCTTTTTTCACACCGCTGGTGCATTCATGCGGCATCAGGGGTACTAATTGCCAAGTGCTAGTTGCCAATTGCTGCTCTACTCCACGTCGCGCCAGTTCGGCCCCACGCCAATCTCCACCAGCAGAGGCACTTTCAGTTCGTAGACGTTTTCCATCTTCTCGCGGACGAACTCGCGCATGGTCTCCACTTCTGCTTCCGGCACTTCGAACAAGAGTTCGTCGTGCACCTGCAGCAGCATGCGCGAGCGCAGCTTGCGCGCGCGGAGTTCTTCATCAATCTGGATCATGGCCAGCTTGATCAGGTCAGCGGCCGTGCCCTGGAGCGGCGTGTTCACGGCCGTCCGCTCGGCAAAGCCGCGGGCGTTGGCGTTCTTGCTGTTGATGTCCGGGATGGGACGCACGCGCCCGAACAGCGTTTTCACCTGCTGCTCGCGCCGGGT
>JBGPLR010000397.1:0-3875 GCA_041486545.1 Terriglobia bacterium | reverse complement strand
CCACACCACTGTGATGATGGTACCCAGAGCAATGGACCACACCGCTGCGGCCGCAGTGACTCGCTTGGAGAAGAATGCGCCCATCACCACCGGCGTAATGGCCGCTGAATAAATCGTGTAGGCGTACAGCGCCATGGCCAGAATGGACTCCCACAGGGTCCCTTGCAGTAACGCAAAAATTCCCAGGCCCACCACCATCAGGCGGGAGACCAGCAGCACGGACTTGTCAGTGGCGTCCTTTTTGAGGAAGCGGGTGTAAATGTCATTGACCAGGTTGGTGGCCGGCGAAAAAAGATAGTTGTTGGCCGTGGAAATCACCTTCGCAAAAACGGCCCCCATCAGCAGCGCGCCTAAGAATGACGGCAGTCCATGACGCGCGGCGTAAGGAATGATCTCGCGGGCCTTGACGTCAGGAGCGTGCATGAACAGAGCGGCGCCGGTCACCGCGATGGCGACAATCACCGTCTCCAGAATGAAGGTCCCAATGATCCAGCCGAAGACCGAGATCTTGGCGTCGCGCTCCGAACGCGCGGAGAAAAATTTCTGGTACATGCTCTGGTTGCCCAGGAGCAGCAGCATGGTGGGCACCAGGAGTTCCATGGCCCGGATAAAGCCCGTCCACGCGCCCTGGTTGACGCCGTTCACCACAGCAAAGCGTCCGAACCACTGGAAGTATTCCGGCGGCAGCGCCGCGTGCATGCCGCTCCAGCCGCCCGCCCGGGCCATCAGGATGGGCAGCGCAGCAATGCAGGTGACCGTCGCCAACACGCCGATGACCACATCCAGATACGCCACCGAGGTCATGCCGGCAAAGGCGGTGAAGATGATCACGAAGCCCGCGATGATCACCATACCCAGAGCATGCTCATGGCCGGCGGCAATCCCAAACGTGTTACGCGCCACCTGGTCCAGGTTGGGGAAGATCAGGTGCAGCACGTCGCCCCCGCCCTTGAACTGGTATGAGGTGATGGCCGTGAATGCAAACAGGATGGCAACGGCTCCCAGGATGCGGGCCGCGGTGTTGTAGCGGGCTTCCAGCAGATCAGGGATGGTGAACTGGGCAAACTTGCGCGCGCGCTGGGCCACAAACACGATCACCAGCAGGCCGGCCCAGCCTCCCGCCGACTGCCACAGCGCGGAGAAGCCGTTGTGGAAGGCGTTTTCCGCGCCGCCAAAGAGGCTGCCGGAACCAATCCACGAAGACAGCAGCGTGAACACCAGCACGTACCAGGGCAGGGTACGCCCGGCCACCAGGTAGTCGGCCTTGGTCTTGACCTTGCGAATCTGGCTGGTGCTGACCACCAGCAGCACAACCACAATCACTCCCAGCACGATTGCGTAAAGGTTCAAAGGGCAACACTCCTTCTGCCGAGACTCTAAGCGCTCAAATTACCCGATTATCAAATTACAAATCTTCGCAGGCCCCATGCAGGCGATGCTGTACGGCTTCCCGGCCCATGCCGGAAATACAAATTCGCTTCAATCGGCTGGTTTCGCCGCTGGCTATGGTAACGGACGATCGCGAAATTGCAAACAATTCGGCAAAGAATTCGATCACTGCCAGGTTGGCCTTGCCTTCCACCGGCGGCGCGGTCAGGGCGAGCTTGAGCGCGTCACCCACCGCGCCGGTGATGGCGTTCTTGCGGGCGCGCGGATGGACTTTTACGGCGAACGTTACGCCTTTCGCGCTTTCCTGGATGGGGATCATAGTGTGGGCTTTTGTCTCTCCCCAAAAACCGCCGTTCCCACGCGCACGCACGTGGACCCTTCTTCGATGGCCACTTCAAAGTCGTGCGACATGCCCATGGACAGCACATCCATCGCGACACGCGGCAGCTTGCGTCCGGCGATGGTATCTCGCAGGTCGCGCAGCAGGCGGAAGTAGGGCCGCGCTCCGGCGGGATCTTCTGTATGCGGCGGAATGGTCATCAACCCGCGAATCTGCAGGTGACCAAAGCCAGCCGCCGCGCCCAGCAGCTCTTCCAGTTCTGGCGAATCCAGCGGAATGCCGGCCTTGGTTTCCTCCATGCCCACCTTGATCTCAATCAGCACGCTTAGCGTCTTGCCCAGCTGCTTCGCCGCGTCATTGAGCTTCTCCGCCAGACGCAGCGAATCCACCGAATCCACAGCGTGAAAACTCTCGGCGGCTTTTCTGGCTTTGTTGCTCTGCAGGTGTCCGATCAAATGCCACTCGGCATCTTTCAAATCGCGCAACGCTTCGCACTTCTCCGCGAACTCCTGGACGCGGTTCTCGCCGAACACGCGGATGCCCGCCGCATACGCTTGACGAATGCGCTCCGGCTCCACGGTCTTGCTCACCGCCATGAGCATGATGGCTTCGGGCTTGCGGTTTACGCGCGCCGCCGCCGCGGCAATGCGCCCGCGAATCTCCGCAATGTTGGCCGAAACCGGCATGACAGCAGATTATACGGGGCTGGGGGTCCTCCGCCTCGCGCTCCTCCGCACAATTCTTCCTCTACAATCAACTGCGTCATGACTGAAACACTCACTGCTCTGCCATTAATCCGACAGCTCATTCAAACCCAGAGCCTGGACAAGCTGCGCCAGGAACTTTCCGAGATCCATGTCTCGGACATCGCGGACATGATCATTGAGCTGCCGCCGGAACAGGAAGCCGTGATCTTTCGCGTCCTGCCGAAAGAGCAGGCCAGCGCGGTCTTTGCCTATCTGCCGCTTGACGCCCAGGAGCAAATGGTTCGCTCGCTTTCACGCGGCGACATGCTGGCGCTGGTTGACAACATGCCTCCGGACGACCGCACGCGCCTTTTCGAAGAACTGCCTGCGGAAGTGACGCGGCGCTTGCTGGAATCATTGTCTCCGGAAGAGCTGAAACATGCGCGCGCGTTGCTGGGATATCCCGAGAACAGCGCCGGCCGCTTCATGACGCCGGAATACGTCACAATTGAGCCGCAGATGACCGCCGGCCAGGCGCTGGAGCGCATTCGCAAGACCGGCCGCGGCAAAGAGACGCTCAATTTTGTTTATGTGGTGGATGAAAGCGGCAAACTGGTGGAAGACCTGCGCCTGGGTTCGCTGGTGCTGGCCGATCCGGAAACCAAGATACTGGACATCGAAGACCCGCCGCTGGTCAGCGTAAAAGCCACTGACGACCGCGAAGAGGTGCTTCAGATTTTCGAAAAATATGACCGCATCGCCCTGCCCGTCACCGACGATGCCGGCAAAATGCTGGGCATTATCACCGTTGACGACGTGCTGGACGTGGCCGAAGCGCGAAGCACAGAAGACATCCAGAAGATCGGCGGTTCGGAAGCCCTGGACGCGCCTTACACTCAAGTCAGCACCTTGACGCTGGTGCGCAAACGCGGCGGATGGCTCTCCGCTCTTTTTCTGGGCGAGATGCTCACCGCCACCGCCATGGGCTACTTTGAAGGCGAGATCGCCAAAGCCGTGGTGCTGGCGCTGTTCGTCCCGCTCATCATCAGCAGCGGCGGCAACTCCGGCTCGCAGGCCTCGTCACTCATTATCCGCGCGCTGGCGCTGCAGGAGTTGCGTCTGCGCGATTGGTTCCGGGTCTTCCGCCGCGAGTTGCTGTCAGGAGTCATTCTGGGCTGTTTGCTGGGCGCAATAGGATTTTTGCGAATCGCTCTTTGGGAGCGTTTTCACCTTTACAATTACGGTCCGCATTATTGGCTGGTGGCGTTTACGGTGTGGGCCAGCCTGATCGGCGTCGTAACTTTTGGGACGCTCGCCGGGGCCATGCTGCCCTTCGTCCTGCGCCGCCTGGGCTTTGATCCGGCGACGAGTTCTGCGCCGTTCGTGGCGACTCTGGTGGACGTAAGCGGCCTGGTGATCTACTTCACTGTAGCTTTGGTTATCTTGAGGGGGACGGTGTT
>JBGPLR010000396.1:0-3876 GCA_041486545.1 Terriglobia bacterium | reverse complement strand
CTCCAGGAAGTTTCTCCCGAACGGGTCTTCTGCTAACTCAGGTCCCTTAAAAGCTTCCGGATGCTTGAGAAGCTGAGGAACAAGATGCAGGTAACGAATAGAATCCAAGAACCGCGAAATTTCGCGAAAATCTGAGTTGGCATTGATCTGCTCCAAGGACGTTTGCGTCAAGCGAATCACGTCGTTCTTGTCTGCCGCCTCAGGCCTATCGAGTATTTGCTGTTTTCCTCGCCAAACTCGCTCGTGGCGTAAAATGGGCTGTCTGTATCCACGCACTTGTTGAGTAAAGCCAATGCTGTAGCGCCAGGCTGGGCTATCCGATCCGTTCCTCAATTCCACTTCGATTTCAACCGCTGGTTCTTTACGTGCCGCAAGGCATCGGATTTTAGAAACACCGCCACGTTGAAAGACTGCTTGCTGCAGTCCGCCCCCGGGCTTCGCAATATCTCTCAAAAACCGAAGCGCATCGAGAAGATTTGATTTACCCGATGCATTTGGGCCTACGATGAAAACACGATCCGTTAAATCAATATCTATGGATCGGAAATTCCGCCAATTCTTCAGCCTCAGTCGGGAGATGATCATCGCGGATTGATTCTACAGTCTTTCCTCATTGCAGAGTCAATTGCCTGGGCGAGGCTGGAGGATGCCCCGATCTGGCTACTCAAGCCCTGCGGTGTGCCAAACGGGGTTATCAGACTCGCCTTCCCGCCAGGTACAGGAAGTAGCACAGTGAGAGGAACGACGCTTCCAGGCAGACGAACATCGTCAGAAAGCCGGTGGTGATGCGCAGCAGGATGCGGTTGTCGAATCCCCACTCGCTCACCGGAGCGCGCATTTGCAGGGCTTTGTGCATGTCGCGGGAGACCATGACAAAGTAGCGCAGCACCAGGAAAGCGAAGCCGGCCCAGAACACGATCCAGAAGACCGGGCCCAGGGATTCAAACGTGTCGCCCAGGCCGTAAGCGGAGCCGCTCAGGGCCAGATGCAGGAAGACCAAGAAAACCAGGTTGGGCCACAGGCCTTGCGCGGTAGCGAAGTAAAGAAAATAGTCGCCGGCGCGGCGCGACTGGCGGTTCTTGGGGTAGTCCTTTTGCACGCCGCTCAAGACCAGTCCGGCGGCCATCATAATGGCCAGGGCGAAAACCAGGGGCGTGCCGGAATAGGCGATGGCGCTGGCGGACTGAACGGTGAGCAAGTCATGCTCTTGCGCGGCCGCACGCTGGCTGTACTGGGCGACCGACGAGCGTCCTTCCGCCAATGAGCTGTTGAGTTCCTGCAAGGCCTGCTCGCGGGTGATGGGCGTCTCCGCCATGTGCAGCTTGAAAATGGGTTTGCCGGAGCTGGAGATCCGCTTGATTTCGGCCTGCGTGGCTTCCATGATTTCCGTCTGGCGTTTGACTTCTTTTTGCGTCTGCGCGCGCACGGCCACGATCTGGTCTTCCAGCTTGCCGCTGTGTGCGGTGAAGTACCAGTTGAAGCAGGAGACCACGAAGGCCACCAGCACCAGGCCTTGCAAGGCGAACATGCGGGGATTGGCCCAGCCGCTGAGCGGGACCACGCCGGCGTAGGGCATCAGCTCAGCGTTCTGGTCAATGACGTTTTTTTGTTTCCAGAAGGGGATGGGGCCGGGCTGCTGGTTCCACTGCTGGCGGAACTGCTCGGCGGGCGAGAGCTCTACCTCGGCGAAAACCTCTTCTGTCTGGAATTCAGCCAGCATAGCAGCAAGTCTGGCACAGTTATCAACTAGGCAACAAGCACCAGGAGTGCATAGGTATGCAGTGCCCTGGCGGCCTGGGGAGCAGCGTCTTTTCGTGCCCAGGTGTTTCCTTGATGCGGGACGCTTACTCGCTGGCCGACGTCAACCATGTGGGCGATACCGCCACGTTAAACGGCGAGCCCTTGACGGCGGACAGTTTGCCGCCGGCGCCGATCAGGAACGCGGCAACGTCGTTGGTGGTCTGGTCGGCGACGTAGAGGTAGCTGCCGTTGCTGGTCATGAATCCGGGGCCACCTCCGCCGGTGGCAAAAGGCGATCCGCTGATCTGGCCCAGCGCGCCGGAGGCGGAGTCAATCACGAACACGGAGACGTCATTCGAGCCGAAGTTGGACGCAAACAGGAACGCCCCTCCGGGATCAGCCAGAACGGCTCCGGGCTGCAGTCCGGCAGCGAACGGCGATCCGGTAATCGCTGTGAGCGTGCCGCCGCTCTGTATGGAGAAACCCAGCACGGCGTTGTGGGCCGGGTCGGCGGCATAGAGGAAGCGTCCGCTGGGGTCAATCGTCAGAAACACCGGCGTGGCTCCGACGCCTACGCTCACCGGCGCTCCCACGGCCGACAAAGATCCCTTGCTGCCCTGTGCGGCGCTGATGGCAAAAATGGACACGGTCCCCGCCGCCGGGTTGGACACGTAAAGGAAATTTCCTTTGGGAGAAATGGCGATACTTTTCGGAGCCGCCGGCACGGTAAACGGCGATCCGGAAGCCAGGCCCAGGTTGCCCGAGCCGGGATCAATCGTAAACCCGGATATGGTCCCCGAAGTCTGGTTCAGCACGTACAGAAAAGGATCAGTCGGCGAGACTGCAGCCGCAATCGGCCCGTTCCCGGCATTGAAGATGTTAGGCGGCGTCGGCGGCGGCACCACGGCGGTGGTCGGCGGCACGGTCAGCTCGCCGTTGCCGGTGTTCACGTTCAGCAGGGTCACGTTATTGCCGGCAAAATTGGTGATGTAAGCAAAATCGCCCGGCGGGTGGATGACGATGGAGCTGGGCTGTGAACCGGTAGCAAAATTCGGCGTACCCATGGGAGTGATGGAGCCGTCGCCATGCAGCACGAACCCAAACACCTGATTGGTGCCCTGTCCCGTGACGTAGATAAACTGCTTGCTGCCTTTGATACACCCGGTGAGAGTGAGGGTAATGAATAAAGCCGCTAAGATCCTCGCCTTCATGCTTGCTCCTGAACCTGCTGGTATGAAAAGAGACGTGCCTCAAAGGATACATGAAACCGGCCCGCCTGGGATACGAAGGCCGCAACACAGGACGCAACCCAGGCCGCAAGCGGTTCGGACGTTCCTCTGGCATATCCCACACTGCCAGAACGCAGGCCCGGCCCAATATTGCGCTGCTGCCTGGCTGGGTGCCATTTCTGTGGGGAAAACCAGCGCAGGTGGGAGGCCAAAAGCAACAAGGCCCGCTTACGCGCAGCGGGCCTTGGGTGACTTTGAGTTTCCGGTATTGACGTTACTGCCTGCCTCCGATGCGGGTCGGCTTGTGCTCGGCGACGGTCTTGGCTGCATGTTGCCGGCGAAATTCCGGAACCACCAGGGCCTGCTCAATCACCGGAATAGTGAACGACGCCAGCCTGGCGGCCAGGCGTCCGGAGTTTTCTTTCTGGCCGGTTTTTTCATAGGCCGTGACCAGCCCGCGCATGGAGATGGGATTCACGGCATCTTCTTCCAGGTGGGAAACCGCCTCAGCGTATTCGTCTTTCGCCAGCGAGGCCGCACCGGCCGCGCCGTGGTAGGCCACCTGGATCAAATCATCGCCGCCGTTGGCCGCCGCCAGATCATCCAGCTGCTGCAAGGTGGCTTTGGCGACTTCAGGGTGGCCGTCATGCAACGCCCGTTCCACGCGCGTGCGCAGCACGGACGCCAGTTCCTGGTTGAGCAGCGACTGCGGGACCTGGTGTTCGCCGCCTAGCGCCTTCTCCGCTTGTTTGAGAAGGTCCATGGCGTCGTCGCCGTCTTTCTGGTACAAGGCCATGCTGCGGTAGGCTTCAGCCTCCAGGTTGGCAAAATCTTTTTCGTGCGCCTGGCGGGCTATCTCGCGGAAGGCTTTGTCGGCGCTTGTGCGGTCGTTTTCACGAACGTACGT
>JBGPLR010000395.1:0-3893 GCA_041486545.1 Terriglobia bacterium | reverse complement strand
TCAGCGGTGGCCGGGACTTCAGACTTGCTGGTCTTGAGGAATTTCTGGTAACCCTTGTCGGTGAGGCGGGAAATTTCTCCGCCGATCAGAAACCCGGGTTTGGCGAACAGACGAACGCCGTCGTCGCCCGACATCTCAATGGCGGCGGAGCAGTTTAGTTTCTTGAGGAACACGCGGTTCTTCGTGCCGGGAGCTTCCAGGATGTCAAATCCGTGGTCGCGAAGCCAGGCGACGGTTTCTTCATACGTGCGTGTTTGTGGTTGTTTTGCCATGATTCTCCCTTGCAGACCCCGCAACCGGGACCCGGCCACCCGCCGTCGTTCCGGCGAGCTGACGGGATAATGTTGCACATTTCCCGCGCCCGCGGCAACATTACCCATGTTCCGGGGTAAACACCCTAGCCCGGATAAGGACCGCAGAAGGCAAGCAGAATTTGCGCCAGAGAGTCTGAATCGCGTGGCGATTTGCTATTCGACGGGAAGAAGCATAGTGTTACGCCTTCCCCTATTCCGGCAAAGGAGCTTATCTATGTTCCGGCGTTGTGCCGCACCTATGAGCCTGCTAGTCATCATGGCAGCGCTTACTTACCCTGTAGTTGTCGCCAGCCAGCAGCCATCCACGGAGCCAAACGCGCCGCGCGCCCGCGCCAACAACGAAGCTACCTATACCAAACTACGGAACATCAAGGTGGGCACGGAGACCATCCAGGTGAAGAACTTCTCGATGAAGCGCGATGCCGGAGTGTTCACCTTCAGCAGCGGGACCTTTTCTTTGCTGGAACCTGTGAACGGAAAGATTACCGGCGCAGTGTTCTTCGGCGACGCCAGCTTTGCGTTGCGGCCTCCCATCCGGGTGGAACAGCGCAACCTGGCGATCCTTACCAAGGGACTGCCTTTTGAAGAGCAGTTTACGACCGCGGTGTTTCGTTTTACTGATGGATCAGAAGAAGAGATCAGGAAAGCGGCAGCGCCGGGAACGCCGGCGGCCGGCGGCGACGCCAACGGCACACTGGGAGACATTCAGCAGCAGCTCAAGAAAAAACTGAAAGACAATTTGACCGCCCGCCTTCTGGAAGACGTGCTCAGCTCGCGGCCCGGCGGAAAGTTTATTGCTTTCATCAAAGGCAAAAAATACAGCGACAAGATGATTTATGACGTGGATCCGCACGGGTCAGACCTGGTGCAGCCGGAAGAAGTCAGCCTGCTTCTCTGGGACGAAAACCACGCCGGCATCTGGGCGGGCTTTCACTTGGCGCAGGAATACGCGGCGAGGACGGCGAACAGCGCCGAACAGAACCGCACGGTCGCCGTGCAGCACCAGAAACTGGAAGTGTCCATCGCCAAGAACGCGCAACTGACAGGCGCCGCGCAAACCAGCTTCGTCGCTTTGCAGGACGGAGTCAGAGTAGTGCCGCTGGACCTCTTCCGCACGCTGCGGGTGGATTCGGTCACGGGCAAAGACGGCGAAGCCCTCTGGTTTGTCCAGGAAGACAAGAATGAAGACGCTGATTTTGCCGTGGTCCTGCCCCGCGAGCTGAAGAAAGGAGAAACTTACTCGATCACCACGCGATATGGCGGCAAAGACGCCATCTCCAACGAAGGCGGCGGTAACTATTATCCTATCGCGCGCGACAACTGGTATCCCGGCCAGGGCTTTGGCAGCTACGCCACCTACGACATGACCTTTCGCGTGCCCAAGAACCTGACCATGGTCGCCACCGGGAGGCTGGTCAAGAAGACGGAAGAGGGTGGCGAAAGTGTTACCGAGTGGACCACCGATGTTCCGCAAACGGTAGCCGGCTTCAACTTCGGCAATTTCAAGCGCGACGAAGGCAAGCCGATGAAGCAACCGTGGGTGCTGGAGACATTCGCCAACCCGACCCCACCCGACATCATCGCCGGCCTTCAACATATGGGTGATCTTCCCAGCTTGGACAACCACATGACCACCAGCGCCCTGGGGACCATGAGCACGGTAGGCCTGATGAAGAAGGCCATGGCCGAAGCGCAGCTTTCGGTGGAGATTTACACAGACTTCTTCGGTGAAGCCCCGTACAAGCGTCTGGCGATGACCCAGCAAACAGCGATTGGCTATGGCCAGTCCTGGCCCGGCCTGGTGTATCTACCCATCACTTACTTTTTCGATTCCACGGTACGTCATCAGCTGGGCATGGACGACCCGCACGGCTATTTCAAAGTGGTGGGACCGCACGAGATCGCGCATCAGTGGTGGGGGCACCTGGTGGGGTTCAATTCCTACCGCGATCAGTGGATGAGCGAAGGCTTTTCTGACATGTCGGCATCGCTGTTCCTGCAATACATTTACGCCCAGAAGAACCTGGATGAGTACCACAAGTTTTGGGCGGACCAGCGTCTGTTTCTCGTGCAAAAGAACAAAGAGGGCAAACGACCCATTGACGTGGGGCCGCTGACCCTAGGCTACCGGTTGAACACGGCGAAATCAGGCTTCGACATTACGCGGCGACTGATCTATCCCAAAGGCGCGTACGTTCTCCAGATGGTGCGCTTCATGATGACGGACAACCGCGCCGGCGACCCGGACGTCCACTTCAAAGAACTGCTGCACGACTTCACCAAGACCTACGCCAACCGCATTGCCAGCACGGAAGACTTCAAGGCCATGCTGGAAAAGCACATGACGCCGGAAATGGACGTTGACAAGAACCACAAGATGGACTGGTTTTTTGATCAGTACGTGTACGGAACGGAATATCCGTCGTACAAGTTTGAGCATTCTTTCTCCACGGACGCCGAAGGCAACGTGGTGCTGAACTTCAAGCTGACGCAAGCCGACGTGAGCAAGGATTTCGTCATGCTGGTGCCCATCTACGTGGAACTGGCGAACGGAAGAGTCGCCCGGGTGGGGTCAGCGCAGATGTCCGGCAGCAACACAATTGAGCAGCACACACCGATCCGGGGCCTGAAGGAGAAACCCAAGCGGGCGATGATCGCCTACTACGATGAGGTGCTGGGGAACGTGGAGAACAAGTAGGGAAAATCAAAAGACCGGCGCCTATATTCTCCCCCGAGATTTTCAGCGCCGGCTTTTGAAAAGTCCCTCCGCGAAACCGCGGAAGGACCTGAGGCCGCTCATCATGGTTCGGCCAACTTGTTCGCGAAGGAGAGGGGGCTGCTGCGCGAATGTCTTCTCGTGCTATCCAAGATGCCGTGCGCCTGTTAGCTTAGTCAACAACAAATACCAGAATAATATTTACTGATTCGATAACCAACAAGATCGCACGGAGCGGCGAAGTCTGATGTATACTGTGCCCGCATAAGCATAAGCATCTATTGTGCGGGGCTTATTAATTTTCATATCCTCCGCAACAATGCTGTGGGGGCGGCCAAGTAACGTTAGGGTACTACGTGATTTGCTAGGAACATTCTTACCTTGACCAGCAGCAGCTCCCGGTCGGGAGGGTCCTTATGGACCTGTTCATTATTCGTCTTGTTTTCATCGGCGTAATCGCTGTTATTTGTTACAACCTTCAGCCCTTCGGCCTGGCCAGATTCTCTCCCTGGGTTGCGGCCGCCGCCGGAGCGGCGATTGGGGTTGTGGTGGTGGCTTTTGAGGTCCGGCTGCGGGTGGTCAGCTTAAAGCGGCTGATCGGCGCGGTGATCGGAAGCATCTGCGGCATCCTGGGCGCCTACCTTTTCAGCGTGGTCATCCGCAACAGCATTACTCATCCTGAGACCCAACGATTTCTCCAACTCATGGTCATGCTGCTGATGGCCTACGTGGGACTGGTGGTGGGCGCAAACAAAGGCGACCTGCTCAACCTGGCGGCGCTGGGCGGGATCTTCGGCTCGGAAAAACAAGGACGCAAAAGCTTTAAGATCCTGGACACCAGCGTAATCATTGACGGCCGCATC
>JBGPLR010000394.1:0-3898 GCA_041486545.1 Terriglobia bacterium | reverse complement strand
CGTCGGCCAGTCCAGCGGCGGGGTGATTAGCGTACGACGTCTTCTCATGGTGCAACTCCGCGAAGCTCTGACACCTATTGCGTGTATTCGGTTTTGCTTCGCTATTAATGATACCAGTTTAGCCGGAGCAAAGCGTTGCCTGGGGCGCTGGAGGCGGGGATCTGCGGGGTAGCCGCCCGGAGGATCCCGGGAGGAAGCTGCGGACACGGAGTTTTCACTAGGGACAGCTGGCTTTCGAACTCATCTGTAGGCCCCACGATCGCGGTGAGAGAGCCTAGTTGTTATTTTGGTTTTTTCTTCCTTCGTATGCCGTGATGGTTCGTTGCGTCTCAGCGATATCACTTCTGACACGTTCGAGCTTCAGGGAGAGATAGACCTTAGCGTTCCAATTATCTGCGATTGCGCCTCCCAGGCTGTCCTGTGCGCGACCTACAATCTTCTTTCGTGCTTTCCGATTAACAATGCGCTCCATGTTCAATGCAACCCCAAAGGGAGGGATGGCGATGCCACCGATATCGGCCAGAAGGTTTGCAGCCGGCTCTGCCTGTTTCCACCATTCGGTGCTTTCTCTGGGTTCTCCCGGCTTCGATTCTCCCGGCTTTGATTCTCCCAACATGGCTTTGGCTGTTTCTCCGAACATCTTTAGGGCCATGATGGTTCTTTGGTCCCATATTCGTTCAGGAGACTCTATGGGCAAGTCCCTGCTGATTTTGATCAACTCAGCGATGGCGTCTTGCGTCGCCTCAATCTGGACCTTGATCAACTCCTTTTCATCTCTTGCCTCCGCTGCGTTCGCCAGCACCTTGCCAGCTTCCTTCAGACGTTGAAACGTCTCCTTGAGTTCTATGGCTGAGTCAGCGCTGATCATGCCCTTGTCCAGCAGGTGCGAAAAGATTGCGTCCGATGGGATCACCCCGATCACCTCTGCGAGTTCGCCATGGGCGGCTTCAACGTGCAGCCGGTCGAATTCCCGCTTCTGGCTCAGCATGTCTCCACGCCAGTGATTCAGCTGCTCAATTTTGGCGGAAAGCCTGACTTCCAGGCCGCGGAGCTCATTCATCTTGTGGGTGGCTGACTGGTAGAGGTCGGCCGAAACAAAAAAGCCCGGGTCAATTGGGGCTTGTCGAGATCAACCGAGGGCGTGGCCAGCTGTTCATCATGCACCTTCCCTGCGTTCAGCAGGGTTTGCATCTGCTTAGCCGCCGCTCGCCACTGCTCTGCCTCGATCCGCCGGCGCGCGGCCTCCTGCTGCTGTTGCAGTTGCGAGGCCTGCATTTTCCTGGTCTTTTCCAGTTCAGCTTGAATTTGGGCCCGGTTGATGTCGTCGCTCGGATAGTCATACAGCGCCTGCTGAAGATAGCTCAGGGCGCCGTTCCAATCGCGCTGGCTTCTGATCCCAAGAGCGAGGTTAAACTCGGAAAAGGCGATTGCCTCCCGAAAGCGAACCAGTCTCTTTTCCTTGTCATCTAACGATGTCTGGTCAACGGGCTTGACGCTCAGCAGCACCGCATAAGCGCGCCGGAATAGATCAATAGCTTCGAGATCCTTGCGCTGGTCTGATGCTTTGCGGCCCTTTTCAAACAGATGGTGGGCATTGCGCATGTCCCGGTTGTAGCGGTCGATGGCGGCGTTGTGCTCTTCCTGCCGGCGGACTTCGGCTGCCGAAGATTCATGGACATGACCGCCTGAAGTCGATCCAGGACATCCGGACACGCACGTGCCTGTAACTGGCGGAGCCTGAGCGCGAAGACATGAGGGAAAAAGCAGGCAGAATGCCATGACCACCAAGCTCAAAATAATTCTCATCGTGTTGCTCCTTGTGGACCATCGTTCCAGGGGGGATTCGGCGAACCGGGATGTAACCTTTCGAAAAGCTCGCTGAATTTCTCTTCCGTCATGGGAACGTACTTCGCGTCCGGCTGGCGGAGAGTTTTGTTTTTCGCCAGAGCCTGCAGTGCTTCGAGTCCAGCGTAGTAGTCGACCATCAGTTGAGCGAAGCTGGGGTCGGTAGAAACGTCCGATAGCTTTTTCAGCGTGGTTTGGGCAACCGGCCCATGAAGGACGGCAATCATCTCGGTCACGTTCCTGGTCGCCTGACGAGTCTCCTCTCTTTCGTCGGGGAGGGCTTGCAGGCGCGCCGTGAGCTGGCTCTCGGGCCCAAGCCAGGGGGTGGATCACGGTTGCGCCGTCGGTCGGTTTAGACATGGCTCACAAAACTTACCGTCTCGGGATCGCCCTTTTGAAATGAGCTTCCTAGCAGGCACGGGGAAGCATTGGGCCGCGTTTCGGGAGCACGGAGCTGGTGCTGTTGGCACGGTGGAATCCGGCCTGACTGGATCCCCATCGATCCTCCGCCGTTCCAAAAGCCTCTGGAGCTACCTCTAACTCATTGATGCGGCAGGATCTCAACAAGGTAAGACGAGCTGTTCCGCAATCACATTTGATTGTGGAAAGAGAGTGACTTCCCAGAACCAGACTTCTGGCCCGCGTCGCGGGGAGTCCGTCCTGGCCTAATTTCAGCGTCGTGCGTCACTCGGCAGCATTGGTGGCAATTTCGACAACGTACTGTTTGCATTCGGATCGTGAATCGCTTGCCCGCATGGGGAGAGTGAGAACTCCTCAATTCGTTCCGACGGGTCCCAACTCAACGGAACCAAGTGGGAATATCTGAAAGTGTCACAGAAAGCCTTTGAAATCTTGCAGGCGTCCAAGATGGAGCACCTGATCGCGCTGAAGTCAATTCGCCACAAGCAGCTGGTGTAAGTGAGAGCTTAGCTAACCGTGGAGAACGACATTTAGAAGTGAACTATGAACTTGCATTCCGTGCCAGCCGTAGTCAACGTAGCCTGACTTCCTGAACTTATTCATGAAGAAACTGACCCGCGACCGGGTGGTGCCCACCATCTCTGCGAGGGTCTCGTGACTGATCTTGGGGATTGCAGTCTCCCGCACACCTGGTTTTTCGAAACGTGCAAGCAAGAGCAGAGCCCGGGCTAGTCTCTTTTCGCTGGAATTGAAGAGTTGGTCGACCAGATCCTCTTGCGATCGAATGTTCCGTGCCACTAAATGTGTCGTAAACATGTCGGACAATGCGCGTTCCTGGTGCATCGCTGCAATCATCGCCTTATTGTCAATTCGCATGAGCTCGCAGTCCGTCATTGCCGTCGCGGACCCCGTGCGGAACGTCTGGCCAGCCAGGCCACCGTCTCCGAAAAACTCTCCTTCACTTAATATGCCCAGGGTTGCTTCCTTGCCAGCCGTGGATACGACAGAGAGTCTTACCTTGCCCGCCAGGACATAAAAAACCGCATCCGTCGTTGCGCCTTGGGCGTAAATTGATTGTTTCTTTGCAACCGCGACAATTCTCCTCCCCGCGCCGGCGGTGGCAAGGAATTGCCTTGGGTCGAATTGGTACTCTGTCTTTCCCGACTTGATCGATGCTGGCATTCGCTTCTCCCTGAGCTTCAATTGCGCTCATATTTGAGAATAGGTCGCGACGCCAATCATGCCCATCGGGCCGTGGCTGATTGTTTCGTAGGACAGAGGCTCAAAGATGTGTCGGTGTTTGTCTTACAGGGAGGCTGATAGCTGAAAGAGGGGTTGGCGACGGGACGGCATTGCCCGCATTTGAAGCCCTCAAATCACCAATCCGTTGCGGACAGCGTACTGGACGATTTGCGCGCTGTTCTGAACGCCCAGCTTTTCCAGGATCCGAGTGCGGTAGGTGCTGATCGTTTTTGCGCTAAGCGACAGTTCTTCGGCGATTTCCGTAATCGTCTTGCCCGAGGCGATGTGGGACATGACTTCATACTCGCGATCGGAGAGCGTCTCGTGCGGCAGGTGCGTGAGATCCTTTTTTACTCTTAACGCCAGCTTTTCGGCCAGCGCAGGACTTACG
>JBGPLR010000393.1:0-3909 GCA_041486545.1 Terriglobia bacterium | reverse complement strand
GTGCTGTTGGGATCAAGCGCCGGGCTGACCAGGGTTATGGCGCCTTCAATTTTCTTGTCCCATCCGGCAACTTCAAGAATGGCTCTATCACCCTTGTGCAGCAGGACGGCGTCGGTTTGCGGTATGTGGGCTTTGGCAATGACCTGGGAGATGTCCATCACCGTCAACAGAGGCGTGGACGCAGAGGCCATCTCTCCGGGATAGAAAGGCCGGTCAGTTATGACTCCATTGATGGGACTGCGGATTTCCGAGTAGCTGAGCTGGGCCTTGGAGTTTAAGAGCTTGCCTTCCGCCGACGTCAATTGTCCCTTGGCCGACTTCAAGGCCTGCTGCTTGCCCCCGGCGTTGAGCGCGTCCAGATGTTTCTTGGCCATCTCATACTGGCTTTTCGCCTGTACCAGGGCGACGGCGGCTTGATCCAGGTCCTTACGCGGCAGAGCGCCCTGCTTGTAGAGCTCTTCGCGGCTGGAATAAAGCTTCTGCTGGGCGTCTAGCTCCTGCTGGTGGGTGCGGACATCCAGTTCGGCTTTCTGGTTTTCCTCCGGCAGCGTCCCGCCGATGCTGGTTGCGTAGGCGGCCTGGGCCTGTTCAAACGCTCCCGTGTTGTCCTGTGCGGCGGCGCTGAGATCGCGGTTTTCCAGCGTGGCCAGCAATTGTCCCTGGCGGACCTTCTGGCCGCGCGTCACGTAAAACTGCTTCACCGGCGCGCTGATCTTGGGCGTGATCGCGGACTGGGCCAGAGGAAAAACTACGGCCTCAGCTTTTACGATGCGCGAAATATCCGTCTTGCGGACGGTGGCCGCCTTCACCGCGACCACGGGTTTTTCTTCCTTCTTG
Organism: Terriglobia bacterium; assembly: GCA_041486545.1. Taxonomy (GTDB): domain Bacteria; phylum Acidobacteriota; class Terriglobia; order Terriglobales; family Acidobacteriaceae; genus Angelobacter. The sequence goes on along the minus strand of JBGPLR010000393.1, from coordinate 3,072 downwards.
TCCCGGTTGCACCCGGCCCATGTCAGCGACATGGCCATGCCCAGGAAACACGCGGTCCCCAGGTGAATCGCTCTGCGCGAACTCCGCTTCATAGACATCTACATTGTACCCGTAAGACTTTGCAGGTTGGCCAGGGTCACCCGGTAGCGGACGCCGGCGTCATCGTAGGCATTCCGCGTCTGCGTGAGTGTATTTTGCGCGTCCACTACTTCCAGGACCGTGGCTTCGCCGCCCTGATAGCGCAGAGTTGTCAGCCGCAGGCTCTCCGCCGCCAGCTCCGACGAGCTTTTCAGCAGCTCCAGTTCGGAACGCGCGGCGTCAGCATCAGCGTAAAGTTCGCGGATTTCAGCCTGCAGCTTGCGTTGAGCAAAAGACAACTCTCTGCTGGCCTGCTTGCGCTTCAGGCCGGCCTGCACAACTTTGCTGTGTGTCGCGCCCCAGTTCCACACCGGAATGTTCAGCGTGACCGCAGTGGCGTAGCCCAGGTTGCGCGTGCCATCGGGTTCATGCACCGCAAAATGCGGCGCGTCAATGCCATAAAAGTAATCCAGCGCCAGGGTGGGGAAGTAAGCGCCGCGGGCGGAAGCAAGCTCAAAGCGTGCCGCATGCAGGCCAGCGTTGGCGGCGCGCAAATCAGGGTTCCTGGTCTGCGCCGCTTGGATGAGATTTTCAAAGCTGGTTAGCGGAGGCGCCAGGTTGGCATCGTCTACCACGGTGAAGTTCTCATTGAAGTCGGGGAAGAGCAAGACCGCCAGATCGAGCCGTGCTTTGTCCATGGCCAGCCGTGACTCGAGCAGATCACGTTGCCGGTCTTTGTGCTGAATTTGCGCTTTGATCACGTCGGCATGAGCCACCTCGCCGCCGTTTTCCAGTTTCCGGCTTAGGCTCAGGAACTGTTCCGCTTCTTTGACCGCCAGTTGCGTGGTTGCATACTTGCGTTGCGCGGCCAGCAGTCCGTAATAACCCTGGACCACGGTCACCACCAGCCCGCGCGCGGCGATTTCCGCTTTGGCACGGGCCACCGCTTCCAGCGCGCGCGCCCGCCGGTAATCGCTCACGCCGCTGAAGCCCAGGACTTGATGCACGTTCCCCTGGCTCAAATACTCGCGCACTCCGTTGCTGGCGACGAATCGTCCTGAGGGCGTTCCGTTTCCCTGGGTGTACATGAACTCATTGTTGTAGGTGACGCTGGGCAGCAAGGCGGCCGCGGCCTGCTTCTTGTCTTCGCGCGCCAGCCCCTGGTCGGTGAACGCCGCTTGAAAAGGAACGCTGTTGACGCGCGCCCGGGCCAGCGCGTCCTGCAAGGTCAGAGTCAGAAGCGGAGGCCCGGAGGCAGGAGGCGCTTCTTGCGCAGCGACGACTAATCCGCTGCTAAGAATGAAGGTGACGGTAAGGATTTCGATTACAGCTCTTTTGATTGCATGCCTTTCGATCGCATGTCTTTTGATTGCAGTTCTAGGCAACATTCAGGACCTCCTTGCGTGTCTGCGTGATGAGATGCACGGTCGCGGATGCGAACCGGCCGTTAAACGCTGAAGAATTCCAAAATTGGATTGATCCAGTCAAATGATTGAAAGAACTCCGCACTGCATAAAAGGTTGCTTCGCCGATGACTTAAGAGCGGGGTTTGACAGTGTTCAAACGCGGGCGGGTTCGGCGCTTCACGGCGACCACTACCTCCGCGCCACGGCCAGGTAAATCAACAGCCCCGTCAGCACGGCGTTCCACGCCAGCAATGCAATCACCCACAGGCTGGCGCCTTTCCATTTACGGGCAAACTCATTTTGTGTGGTCTCAAGTTCCTGTTCGGCGGCGGAGGCGCGGGTTTCAGCGGCGGTAACGCGCCGTTCCAGCGACGCCAGCAAACTGGCCAGGTCTTCATTGCTGGGCGCGACGATCTCGCTGGCGTTGCGCGTGCCCATGCGGTCCTTGGCGGCATTCACCACGGCCTTGGTCACGTGCGGCGCGGCATGCGGCGCCACCGCTTTGACAATCTCGAAGAGTACGCTCCACAAGCCCATAGGATGACCAAGTTCACGCGACCCGTCGCAGAAGGCCCGAATCCCCAGCAACGAAGAAGTAATTGTAGTAAATACTAACCACGATTCTAGTCTCTGTCCGGGCGCCAGCGCCGCAGTTAATTCAAGAGGGTAGACGCTTCAAGTCGCTGTAGCCGATTTCGAGCTTGAACTATTTTGATCCGCGTTCATTCGCGCGAATCCGCGGTAAGCCCATTGCGCGCTGGTTTTTGCGTCTTGTTCCTCGATCATCGGCCGTGCTGCGCCAGCCAGGTTGCCGCGTCGGCCTGGATGTCAGACGCCTGCTCCGCGCTCAGGAGCTTCCGCACAGAGGCCTGGCCGGCCTGCGCCTTCGCTTTGTGCTCTTTTTCACTGCGCTCCGCCGCAATCGTGAACCATTTGTAAGCTTGGCCATCGTCGCGCTGGACGCCTTCGCCGTCGCGCAGCATCGCGCCATATTCCAGTTGTGCGGGAACCAAGCCCCAGTCGGCGGCTTTGGCCATCCAGTCCGCAGCTTTCCTGGAATCGCGGTCCACGCCCTGGCCAAGCTTGTACATCAATCCCACGTGATACTGCGCGTTCGGGCTGCCGGACTCGGCCTGCGGTCGCAGCAGTTCCATGGCCTTGCCGTAATCCTGCGCGACGCCCAGACCCTGGTAATACATGATCCCCAGGCTCTCTTTGGCGCTGCCCATGCCCTGCTTGGCTGCCAGCTCAAACAGGCGGACGGCTTCCGGCAGATCCTGCGGGACGCCCGCCCCGTCGCGATAGAGCTGCGCCAGCATGAACTGGGCAACGTCATGACCCTGGCGCGCCGGACCGGCAAACCAGCGCGCGGCCTCAGCGTCATTCTGGGGGACGCCCAGGCCCAGGTGATACATGGTCCCCAGGTTGATCTGCGCGGGCGCGTAGCCTTTGTCCGCCGCCAGCTGGTAACAGCGGACGGCCTGGACGTGGTCTTGGGACACGCCATATCCGGTGCGATAGAAATCGCCCAGTTGCGTGAGCGCGACCACGTCGCCCTTTTCGGCAGCGGCGCGAACCTGCTCCACGG